>JBAUOX010000782.1:0-6159 GCA_049579985.1 Isosphaeraceae bacterium
GCCTTGAACCAACGTCGCGTTCGCGGTGCGCGGTCAGCCCCCCAAACCGGTGCCAGACTGTCGAATTGGGGCTCTTTCGGGCTCCGGCAAGCCCGACTTCACCATCATTTCTGCCCGTGGAAGATGATGTATCATGATCTCAATGTCAAAATGGGCGAATCAGGACGAGTAAGACTCAAGTGGCCGGGAATTGCTGGAACTTCCACGACGACACCTGGGAGTTCATCGCCACCTCCCTCGGGAACTCGGTACGGCGCGGTGGCTTGGAAGCGCTGCACTCTGGAGAAGATGTCCTGCTGATCGAGGTCAGACCGGATTGCCGGCGCGACGCGCCGCGGCTCCTGGTGGAGGCAGCACGGCCTGCGAGTGATCGTGTGCTCGTTGCCCTCTCACTCGGGACCGGCCCGGCGGGCGGGAAGTGGGAGGGAGTAGTCTGGCAGACCGCACGGTTGACTCAGCTCGCTGAACTGCGCCTGGTCGGCCCGGGGCATGCACCGTTTCCCGATCCCGCTGGTGAACGGTCCGGGGCGAACTTCTCCCCGGGACGACTGGCCGGGAGGGAGTCAGTCGCCGGATTCCGCAGGGACAATGGATAACGATCGCTGGAGCCGGACGCGAGGAGCCCTGGGTGACTCGACCTGGCGCAAGCTTCGGGCCTGTCAGGTCGCCGTGGTCGGTGCCGGCCGCACCGGCAGCGGCGTGGCCCTCGCGCTGGGGCAACTGGGCATCCGGCGACTCGTGCTCATCGACCCGGATCGCGATGAGTCCCATAACCGCGACGCGACGGCCTTGCCCGAGCCCATGGAGCTCGGCCGACCCAAGGTCTTCAACCGCCGAACGGCCCTGGACCGGCTCTTGCCCGGACACACCACGATTGACGTCGTCGCCGACTCGATCGCCGGCGCCGAGACGGTGGATCGGCTGCGGCCGGTGGATTTGATCGTCACGGCCGTCGACCACGACGAACCGCGCCTGGTGGCGGCTGTGCTGGCCAACCGTTGGGCCAAGCCCCACCTCGACCTCGGCACCGGTGTCCTGCACGGCGCAGCGGGACCGCGGATGGGGGCCGAGGTCCGCTTTTGCCTGCCCGGCGAGGCCTGCGTGTCCTGTCTCGGCGGTCTCCGCGACCACGAGGAAGCCGAGTACGCATTGGCCGCGCCACGGGGGGCCTTGCGTCGCGGGCCGTTCCTGCCTTGGAATGTGCTCCGCGCCGGCTCATTGCTCACTGTCAATCAGATTGCCGTCCACCTCGGCGTTCAACTCTGGATCGACCTCCTCGCCGGCCGCCTGGAGCGGAGCACGTGGTATCACCTCGGATGGGGTGAGGATGGCGTCGCAGACTTGCGGAGCCGCCACGAGCCCTCTCCCGATTGTCGCTACTGCCGTCCCCGGGAATGACACCTTCACAAGGGTGTCTGGCAGCGGCCGCGGCCAAGGAGTCGGCCATCACTTGTCGGTACTTAGTCTTGGGAGAGCGCACGGCTCGCGACCGTGCGCTCTTACCCGCAGAAGTGCCTCGAGCCAAACGACTTAAGTCGAGAACTCAGAGGGTGACAGATCCACTTCACGTTCATGGACCGCGCGCTCGCGTCGTCGGAAGTGCTTATCAGGCAGTAATTTAAGTCGGGGCGAGAGGATTTGAACCTCCGACCTCACGATCCCGAACCGTGCGCTCTAGCCAAACTGAGCTACGCCCCGTCAGCGTGTAAAATCAGTATTAACGATGGTGGAGATTCTGTCAATTCCATCAATTCTTGGTGCGATCTTGAGTTTGGCTGCGGTTCCTGTTCGATCTGGGTGCGGGTTCGGGCGGGAGTTGGGGATCTGGGGCGTGCCGCTCCAGGGGCGTCTGAACCGTGGCCATGTATTGGTGCCAGCCGCGCTCGAGGGTCTCGAGGTCGGAGCCAAAGGCGCGGCGGAAGGCGGTCAGCGAGCGCTCGCTTGGAGAGAGATCTGCGAGTGCGGCATCGGGGCCTCGAAGCAGGTCGAGGAATGTCAGGAACTGCGGGGGATGCTGAACGCGGAGATAGTAAACCAGAGACCAAGCCTGGGCGTAAAGATCGCGCCGGTAGCCGCGGCCGTAGCCCGAGTCGCGGACGAGTGGTTCCAGAGGCGGAGGTGGCTGAATTCGCCGCCAGTCGGGGAGGCGAGGATCATTGGCGCGGCTGATGCCTGCCCAGCGGCCGCCACGGATGACCTCGAATTGCATGGCCAGGCCCTCTTGAAGCCAGACGGGAAAGGCGTCATGCCGGGGAAGGAGCCCACTGCTGGCGGCCAGCAGGTGAATGATCTCGTGTGCGGCGGTTCCCTCGTTGATCGCTCGACGTTCCAGGTCCAGCAACAACTCCTCGCGCCGAACCTCGCGCTGGAGCCGATCGATCAGGGCGAGGGCATCAGCCCGGCCGACCGTGCGGGCGGATTCGCCGGTCAACGTCACGCGTAGCCTGGCAGAAGCCGGCAGCCGATCCACGGTCGTCTGAAACTGCCGTAGCTCCTCACGGCGGGCCCTTGCGGTTTCATGACCGGACTGCTGCCGGTCCGAGCTCAATGCGTCATAGGCCACGACGGCGTTCCAGGTGGGATGATAGTAGCCTTTGGTGGTTGCAAAGGCGTCGGCGCTCTGGGAATGGAGAAAGGCCAGGTAATCCTTCTGATCGGCGAACCAGGCGCAGATCAGGCGGCGCTCGGGTACTCTCAGCTCGATTCCTTGGGCTGCGAAAAGAAGGTAGTAGCCGGTGATCACGCGCTCCAGCAGTGCGACCCGCTCTTCGGCTTCTGCCTCGGTCTGTTGATGGAGCAAGACGACATGCGGTCCGCGGGCTATGCCGGTCGAGATTCCCAGGGCTTTACGGAACTCGAGAAGCTGAGGATCCCTACCCGGCCGTTCGAGCTTGTCCAGGGTGGCTGCCATCCGGGCAGTCGGGGCATGCTTGGGGTCAATGCCGTGTAAAGCACGCAGCTCGGCGGCCGCCTCACTGCCAAGGCCATTGGTGATTGCCCACCAGACCGACTCGTACCTGGCCGTGAACCCCGCGGATTGCGCCTCCTGGCGACGAGCGTCCCACTCGCGCTGCGGCGTGAAGCCGGGAACGATTTTTCGGAAGTCCTCACGAACGAATTCGTAGTTCCCCTCCGCAAGCTCGATGACGACGCGATTGCCTTCGATCGAAGCCGGGGCCTGGACCTCTCCGCCCTTCTGGAAGTACAGCAGCTCGGCGCGGGCGACGACGGTAATCCAGCCAAGCATGAGTACGGCTGCGACCACCAGAGCTCGTACGCGGCTGGGAAACTGTTGCAACCGGAGAGACACCATGTCCTGTTCGATCTCCTCGGTCAATGATGTCTGATGTTCCGTGCGATCGAGGCTGGCGTGTCGCCCGGCGTCCTCGGAATCCGAGGAACTAGCAGCAGGATGAAGCAGGATCTGTCAATCGGCTCTCCGTGATGACACCGGGATGCCAGGGAGGTGAGGATGCTTGTTCTCAGTCGGAAACCACTACAATCAATCATGATCGGTCCAGACATCAAGATCACGATTGTGAAGGTGGAACGCAATCAGGTACGGATCGGGATCGAAGCTCCCCGCGATGTCACGATTCTGCGCGACGAGTTGATCGAGGCGTCGCCTACCGATTCCCGCAGCGGTTCAGAGCAGCTCGACGAGCTTCAGGTTCTTACGTCCTGAGCCGGCCCGGCCCGGCCCGGCCGCCCGGGACGGCAACGGGCCTTGTGATACGACTCAGTCTGCATCTCGAGCAGGAACATCAGAACACGACGGGCGGGGGCGATTCTTCTCCGGTCCCCTCAATCTCCTCGGTCTCGCCACCGGCGAAGGCTCTCTTGGCCTTGTCTCCGACGGCGAACGACTCCAGGCAGAGCCTGATCTTGGGATTGACGGCGTTGCGCTCTGCCTTGGGATACTCAAAGATCAAGGCCACCTCGTACGGGTCGTTCTTGCTTCCGTAGAGATAGACTTGTACTGTTTTTACGTTCAGGTCGATCTCGAAGGACTTGAACGTATAGTTTGTGTGATCGAGCTTGAATTCGCTCTTGGATTTCGAGAGATCAATCTCGGCCCCGTACACGTTCTTGAGCAGCTCCACTACGTCGGAGTTAAAATCGTTACGTGGGGTCTCGGTCTGGGTGGGCGCTTTCTTGGACGGGGTCTTGGGTCGCTTGACGCGGGCCAGGATATGGAGGCTCTGCTTTTCTGGTTCGATGAAACTGGATTCGACGTCATACTTGCCCGGCTCGACCACGGTCAACTGAAACGTCTGAGTCGGGCCCGTCATGTTCTTGGGTGGTCGGACGTAGATCTGCAACTGTTCGAGTTTTCCCTTGGTCGCCGCGGCGCCGAGGTTATCGTCGAGCCGCTTCTGATACTTCATATTATCGAGCGTTGTCTCGAGTCGCGTCTCATAGCTCTGGGTTCCGCACCCGAGAATGAGGACGAGACTTACGCCCAGAACGACCGCCGCCGCCCGTTTCATGAATCGTTCCTTCCCCAAGGTCAATCCCGGCTGCCTGGCCGTGATCTTCCTGTTCGTGCCTGCCCTGCTCTTTCGACCACTCCTCAGATCTTGGTAGTTTTTATCTTATGTAGCAAGTGGCCAGCGGCACCAGTTGAGACAGGTCGAGGGAACGGGCAAAGCCATGTTGAATGCCGGGGAAGGCAAGACCGAGAGCGGTGCGGAATACCAGGAGGGGCCGGCGAGATCTGGGCGGCCGGTGAAGATCATCGCCCTCGTGAAGCCGTTCCGCGCCCAAGCGGTGCTGTCCGCGCTCGAGTCCATGGAAATTCTTGGGGGAACGGTCTGCGAGGCGATGGGATACGGGCGGCAGAAGAACCGGCTGGGTCAGTACCTGGGAAGCGAGTACAACACGTCCTTCCTTCCCAAGGTTCATTTGACCGTCTTCGTCGAGGAAGAGCATGCCCCGGCGGTCATCAAAGCGATTGTCGGCCAGGCGCGGACGGGTCGAATTGGCGACGGCAAGGTGCTGGTCTTGCCCTGCCTGGGTGAAAGCCTGAGCTGGTGATATCATTGACGCACTCACCCGCTGATCAGTGAGCCGTATCGATCCAGAGAACTCGCCGCATGCGCGTCTTCTCGCTGGCAGCCTCGAAGTCGATGAGTTGTTGCCGCGGGACCGTTTCCGGGTTTTCGGCCCGTAGCAGCGCGTACCGGCCACAGTGGCTGAACCAGCGAATCGTGGGCTGGTTCTCAAGCCACACTACCACCAGCTTGCCGTCGAGCTGGCGGGGGTCTTCATCATACTTGGAGTAAGCGGCGCAAGCCCCGTCCGCCAGAATGGGCGCCATGGCGTTGCCCCTGACCTGGATACAGCGGTTTTCCTGCTGGGCCTCGAGCCATTCCTTTCTGGCGGGGGTGTCCTGGGGCGGCTCGAAGTGGCCCGAGTCGGTCGAGGGTGATGTCTCGTCGCCGCAGGCAGCCAGCGAGCCGGCGCTCTCGAGCAATTGGAGAGCGGTCCGCAACAGGGCGCCGACGGCCATCGCCGGCTTGTTGGAAACCTCGTGCTGGTCCATCCTTGGCTGCTGGCGAAATTTCGGACCCTTGCCGTGGAGCAGCCAGACCGGCTCAACCGAAGTCAACTCGATGATCCTCAGAACAACCTCCGCGGGAACTGTCACACCTCCTTCATAATTGTACCAGGTGCGAACTGGAATCTCGAGCCGTCGAGCCATCTCGGGGCCGCCCCGGTCTCCGAACAATTCCAGACGCAGGCTTGACAATCGCTCAGCAAGCGCGAGCTTGGCGCGAAGTGACTCCGGTAAGGTCTTGCGACGAGCCATGAGAGGAATCCTAAACGATGCCGACGACCGATCAGACGCAGTCGAGGCAAAGGGCAAGGTGGAACAAAATGAATCACGTGTACTATAGCTATTTAAAGCGATTCACGGCGGAAATCAATGCGTGCTCGAAAGAAGATGCGAAAGTTCACCACTGACGAATGGAATCATCAATGAGATCAACGGACAGGGCTTCGCCCTGTGCTGAGCTGTTTCGCCCCGTGGAACGCTGATGAAATAACTTCCCGACGTCTGGGTGCCAGATCTCGGTTTGTCGTGGGGTTTTGGAGGAAATAGGAAGAGGAGGTGTTTCCAGATCCGACGACACCCATCCGGCTGAGAATCCTCAC
>JBAUOX010000783.1:0-21722 GCA_049579985.1 Isosphaeraceae bacterium
GGTCAGCCCCCGGCGATTGTCGGCCGGCGTCGCGGCCAGCGGCGATTCGGCCAGGTCCACCGGCCGCCCGCGCCCGGTAGCCGACCGTTCCACACCCGGCCGCTGCCCGACCGTCGTGAACAGGTCGATGAAGCCGGGATAGACTGTCAGACCTTTGCCGTCGATCACCTCGGCATCGAAGGGCACTACAACGTCCTTGGCCGGCCCGGCCGCCTCGATCAGCCCGCCCCGGACCACGATCGTTCCCGGGTCATGAACCTTGCCCGGCGCGACGGTGATCTTCGCATCCTTGATCGCGTAGGCAACCGGATAGCCATTCCGCGGCCGTGCGGGGTCGTCGTCTCCACGCGCGGGAGCGAGAGCCGGCAGAGCGGCTCCGAGCCAGCCGATCGCCAGGGTCAGAAGCAGAGCGCCCAGAAGAGAGTTAGTGAGCTTCATCGGCCGCCGCGAACCCGGATTCAAGGGTCGTCTCATGGTCGTGTTCACTCCGGATCGAATCTTCCGAGGAGGTCCGGAACGGGCGGTCCGGCTCCGCTCGACGAGGAGAAACCGAAAAGCAGGTGGGAGAGGTCGCGTGCCGGAAGGCCCGCCGGTCCTGCCCGAGATTCTTGAAATGATTGGAATCAACCCGGGCCGCACCATCAAGTCCCGACCAGGTTCACTGCACGGAAAGGCGTTTTTCCCTGCGTCCCGGTCCGGTTTTCCGGCGTGATCGTCACCTGGCCTGCGATCTCACGGCGAGGGCGGCCATCCACGTGGAAAGCAGCCGTAGATCGCCTTGTAAGCCCGGACCGTTGTCGGCGGCGGGCCTTTGAGGGCCTCCTCGATCGACCTGCGATATCCCTCCTCAAGCGTTTCGCGCATCTCGGCCAGGTGCTTGTCTTGCTCCTTAGCCTCCTCTTCCTTGGCCAGGGCTTCGGAGGGAGAGTAATTCAGCCGATCGGGAGCCTGCTTTTCGTCCAGGGCTTCCTTGAGCGGCCGCAGATCGACCGCGTAAAGATTGGGAAAGTGATAGATCCAATCGAGCCGGCGACCCTGGAAACGGCGGAAGATCATTTGGTAGACAGGGCAAAGAGGATCTCATCGAATCCATGGGACTTTACCGGTAACGATCTCCGATGGCAACGGAAGCTTGCACATGGTCCAGTGCCCCGGAGAACGAACGGCTGTCGCTGGATCCTGGGGTTTGTGTGCTTCAATATCCGCACTCAACATTGCAAACTCAGTCTCTCGATCGCCCGTCTGCCTCCACGCTCACGATCGATGGTTCGAGGGGCCGATTTGCTCTAGGAGAAATCGGACGACCCGGATAGATTGCCCACTCGTCCAATAGCAATAGCGACCTGATTATGTCAGGAAGCAATACGAAGGAGATCGTTCTGAGCGCGATCACCGGGAAGCAACGTGGGGAAAAGGTTTCTTCTCGAGCCGCCCTGGCAACACGCTCGCCGGAGGATTGCTCAGACTTGAGAACAACGAGGACAAGTGATGGAGTACTTGAATCGCGACCGTATCGAGCAAGTCTCTCACGAATCATTTCAGAGACAGCAACCCTACCCATGGGTTGAGATTGGGGGAATCTTGACCCATGAGGGTCATGACCTCCTTCGCCAGACTCTGCCTGATGCCTCGATGTTCGATCGCAAGGTCGGTGTGAAACGCGCCTTCGGGCAGGGTTATCATGACCGGTACATCTTGCATTACCACCCGAGTCTGGATCTCGCGGAGCCGTGGAAGGAATTCGTCGCGGAACTTCACGGCAAGACTTACGAGGCTCTGGTCCGCCGCATGTTCGGTCTTGGCCGAGGCGCGCACTTTGTCCTCACTCTGGAGTGGTATTACGCGTGGCAAGGTTGCGGGGTCTCGCCGCACTGCGACGCCCGCCGCAAGCTGGGCACCCACATCTTCTACTTCAATACGGAAGCGGATTGGGATTCGAGCTGGGGAGGCCGCATCCTGATCATGGACGACGGAGGACGTCTCAAGACGCATTCAGCCCCGGCATTCGATGATCTTGGAATTGCCGCGTCGCTGGACCCCCGGGGAAATGGAAGCCTGCTTTTCCAGCGGACGGCGCATTCCTGGCACGGCGTCCGGCCACTGGAATCTCCGCCCGGACACTTGCGAAAGCTCTTCATCGTCACGATCAACGTGCCGACGATTCAAGTGCTCTGGCGGCGTGTGCGCGGCAAGGATCCCGATGGTTATCCGCTCGAAAATCAAGAAATGCCGCATTCCATTCCGGCTTGAGGAGACCCACCGTCTGTCGATCCCGACTTTTCTCTCACCGGTGGCCACCAATCGGTCCTGAATGATAAAGCAAACCTGAATAGAGACTTAAACGCATTTCCCGAAGAAATGGCCGAGCGGAGCCAATCGCTGGGGGTTCGATTTCGAGCGTCGCAGTGGGGGCCGTGAGCGACTCAACCCGGATTTCGTGCACGCCGCTTGGCTGGCGTATAGAATCTGATGAATATTCCGGCAACTAGCCCCGGCCTCGTGCGAGCACCTCATGAACTCACCCGCCAATCGCCTCATCGACTCGTACGGCAGGGTGCACAACAACCTGCGGATCAGCGTGACGGACCGCTGCAATATCCGCTGCGTGTATTGCATGCCCGAAAACCCCGAGTTTCTGCCGCGGAATCAGCTCCTGAGCTTCGAGGAGATTGAGCGGTTCGTGCGGATCGTGGTGCCGCTGGGAATCGACAAGATCCGCCTGACAGGAGGTGAACCGCTGGTCAGGCGCGAGCTGCCCGTGCTTGTCGAAAAACTCGCCGCGATTCCGGGCGTCAAGGACATCGGGCTGACCACCAACGGAATCCTCCTGGCTCCGCTTGCGCAGGCGCTCTGGAATGCCGGCCTGAGGCGGATCAACGTCAGCCTCGACACCATCGACCCGGATCGATTCCAGCAACTGACCAGGCGAACCGGCTTCGAGCAGGTGATCGAGGGAATTTTCGCGGCCAAGGCGGCCGGTTTCGATCCGGTGAAGGTCAACGCGGTGGCGATGAAGGGGCGCACCGAAGAGGACATTGTTCCGCTCGCCCGGTTCGCCCGGGAGCACGGCCTGGAAATGCGGTTCATCGAGTACATGCCGCTGGATGGAGGATTGTGGGAACGTGAGAAGGTCCTCTTCGCCGCCGAGATTCTTGACCGGCTGACGCAGGAGATCGGACCGCTGGTTCCATCCCCGGACCAGGACCCGCGCGCCCCGGCCGTCGATTATGACTACGTTGATGGCGGCGGACGCATCGGCATGATCGCCTCGGTCAGCCGCCCCTTCTGCATGAGCTGCAACCGGGTCCGCCTGACCTCCGACGGCAAGCTGCGCAACTGCCTGTTCTCCCTCGAGGAGACCGACATCCGCGGCCTGCTGCGCGGCGGCGCCGGCGATGACCAGATCGTCCGTGCCATCCGTGAATCCGTCGCCTCCAAGTGGCAGGGACACGAGATCAACACCGCCCGATTCATTCAGCCCGAGCGGTTGATGCATTCGATCGGCGGGTTGGGTGGGTGCAACCCACCGAAACAAGTTCATATCAAAGAGCGGTGGGTTGCACCCACCGCTTTTTCCGGGGAACTGGTGGGTTGCACCCACCCTACGAAGAGCTTCCCGGATAGCCTCTTATCCCGTTTGCGGTTTTTTGCCGGCCGGCCGCGCGGTGAAATCCACCTGGCGGACCTGGTAGCGGCGGACCTTGGCCGCGTCGATCTGGAAGCCCAGGCCCGGCCGCGTGGGAACGGCGAACAGACCGGGCGCGGAGAGCTCCAGCGGAGGAACCACGTAATCGTCGACGAACCAGCGCGCGGCGGGCTCGATATCGGTGGGGTACTTGCAGTTGGCCAGCGTGGCCAGGTGAATGCCATGGGCCTGGCCCAGCCCGAGTTCCGGCATGGAGCCAACCCAGCAGGCGATGCCTTGCCGGTAGCAAAGGTCGTGAATGGCCCGGGCCGGACCCAGCCCGCCCACGCGCTGGATCTTGAGGTTGACGATCCGACAGGCTCTCCTGCGGATGGCCTCGGCGGTCAGTTCATGGGTCTCGGCGGTCTCGTCGAGGCAGACCGGGGTGCTCACCGCTTCCTGCAGCCGGGCCAGTCCGTCCAGGTCCGACGCTTTCATCGGCTGCTCGAGCATGAGCAGGTCGAACTCGTCCAGCTCGCGGAAGACGTCGATGTCGGCGGACGTGTAAGCTCCGTTGCCATCCACCATCAGGGGAATCTCGCCGAAGTGCTGGCGGACCGCGCGGACAAGCTCGACGTCGCTTCCCGGCTTGATCTTGATCTTCACCCGGCGATATCCTTCGGCCAGATGGGTCTCGATGGTCACGAGCAATTCGACAATCGAATCATAGAGCCCGACGGCCAGGCCCGACTGGACTCCCAGGCTGATCTGCTCATCGATCGCCCCCAACATCTGGGCGATGGTCGCATGGTGGGCCTGTCCCAGCAAGTCCCACAGGGCGTTCTCGGCGCCGGCCGCTGCGAATCGGCTGCCGGTCCAGGTCGAGGCCAGCGCTGCGATCTCGGCGGTAGAGTTGATTGTCCGGCCTATCAGGCTGGGAGCGATTGTGTTCCGGAGGTCGTCCCAGCAGCCGTCAGGAGTATCGCTCGAATAGCCGAAGCTGGCAGCCATTGGCGAACTCTCGCCGTGGCCGACGCCCGACGACGTCTCCACGGTCACCAGGATCGCATCCTTGATCGCGACTTCTCCACCGGAGATGCGAAGCGATTCCTTCAGAGGGATCTGCAGATGGGTCAACACGACCCTTTCGATCGGACTCGTCGCTGTCATCATGTTGGCCTCGCTTCTCGCAACCCTCCGGAATTCGGATTGTCTGATGATGCCGTCGGCGGCTTTGAGGAATTGCTTGCCCGAGGGGAAGAACCGTCTCCGGTACATCGATCGTGTCCGCTTCGGGCCCACCCCAGGGGCCCTTGCTGGCGTTGCTTGCAGCTTTCCCGACCATATCACACAACCCCAGGGATTTCAGCAGGTTGGAACCAGGCGAAGATTGCCGCGGCCGGCCCAGATTGATAAACTGCCAGGGGATTTCGCGGCAAATTCGCGCGGTTCGTCGCTCACTGGGAACATGCCATGACGCCTCCCCGCTCCGACTCGCCTTGGTACCGCGACGGCCTCTCGTTTTCCTGCACGCGGTGCGGGGCCTGCTGCACGGGTGCACCTGGTTATGTTTGGGTCACACACGAGGAAATCAAGGCTCTGGCACAGTTTCGAGGAGAAACGGTGGACCGGTTTTCATCGAAATTCGTGCGCCGGGTGGGAGACCATTATAGCCTGATCGAACGGAAAGGCGGGGATTGCATCTTCTGGGACGCCCAGGCGGGGTGCACGGTGTATCCCGCGCGTCCCGTCCAGTGCCGGACCTGGCCCTTCTGGTCCGAGAATGTCCAGACGCCAAAGGACTGGGAAGGAATCACCCGGGTCTGTCCGGGCTCTGGCAAGGGTCGCCTCTACAGCGTTGACGAGATCGTGGAATCGATAGGGAAAGTGCGCAAATGATCGCTCCAAGGGAGGGGGAACCATCGCTGTCGCCCGACGCGCTCGCCGCGATCCGCGACGAGCTGAGAGCCTTGTACCGAGAGCTCGACGAAGCAGTGGCCATGACGGGCCCGGTCTGCCAGTTGAGCGGACGGTGCTGCCGGTTCAAGGACTATGGACATACTCTCTTCCTGTCAGCTCCCGAGGCCCTGTTGCTGGTAGCCGACGCGCCCCAGCCTCCTGGCCGGCTTGACAACGGCCAATCGTGCCCCTGGCAAGATGTCCGCGGGCGCTGCACGGCCCGAGATGCGCGGCCCCTGGGCTGCCGCGTCTTCTTCTGCGATCCGTCCTTCGAGACCCATGCGCCCGAGCTGTCCGAGACCTTTCTGGCGCGGCTCAAGCAACTGGCCGGAAGGCACAACTGGCCCTGGAACTATGCACCACTCCATCAGCATTTGAGGCAGGCCCGCGCTCTGGGCCGACTCGAGATCGCCGCGGCTGGCTCCGACATCGAGCCCGAAGCACCGTTCCTCGCGATCTCCGACCTCTCGAGGAGCACCGCCGCCGCGGCAGAAAGGCCGGGCGAACGAACCCCGATCCGCTTTTGAGAAACCGACCGCAAGGCCTCTCCAGCCTCTTGAAATCGACCTCGGGAGTGACCGGCGAGGTGTTTTTTCTTGACATTAACCCAAGCTGCAAATACATTTGAGCCACTCGCCGCGCGCCATGGGCTGACCACGCCTTCTTGGAGATTGCCAACGTGACCAAGAAAGAAATCGTCAAGAAGATCTCGGAAGATATCGGTCTGACCCAGCTCAAGACCAAGGACATTGTGCAACGGACGCTCGACGCCATCATCCAGACTCTTGTGTCAGAAGGCCGGATCGAGTTGCGGAACTTTGGTGTCTTCGAAGTCAAGAGGCGTGCCCCGCGCAAGGCGCGCAATCCGCGCACTGGAGACAAGGTTTACGTTCCCGCGAAGAACGTGGTGACCTTCAAACCAGGCAAGGAGATGGAAGAACTGGTACGAAAGATGAATCCGGAAAATCTTCCACTATTGCAAGAGGGCTCAGATGCCGATGATGAGGATAACGGACCCGTTGAGCCTGTCGCCGAGCCCCAGGCCCAGACGTCCGCCGAGTAAATAGCCGAGCCGCCGCACGATCAATCGCGGCGTCTGCCGGCGGCCTGCACGGCGGGCCGGAGCGAGGCGATCTGGCACCGTACCGCAACGCATCGGAACCCCGCTTGCACGTGCGTGGGGTCAGCATGCAAAGCCATGCTGGATAAGGACTTCGGCTCGAGCCGAGGGGAAGGCCTCGGTAGCGAGTCCCCCGGATCGGACCCGCTCGAGGAGTGAGCGGACGGACTGGTCCGAGCGATATCGAAGGCGGGAGGAGCCCGAAATGCGGAAACTTCTGGCGGCCCTGGCAATCATGGCGGCTTCGCTTGCGTTGTTCGAGGGCTGTGCGCCCATCCCTCTGCCGCACTATGCGGCCTACAAGCCCAGGCGAGTTGAAGAATTGCTCGTCGACTCGGAAAACCTCCGGCAAGCTGGCGACGATTGGGAGCGATTCTGGCTGCTCGATACGCCTTCCCACTTGACGCCCTTCCGCACCAATGGCGCCCTTGGGCCCTGATCTGAGACACGCCTCATCGGCCTCGCCATCGCACAACGTCGGTCCGAGACCGGCAATCCATCGCCCGATCGAGCCGATGCGAAGAACTTGCTCACGAATACCGGCCGGCCGGCAGGGCGAACGATTCGCCACGCCGGCCTTTGCCTTTCGGCGATCCTTCGCGCTCTCAAGGGCTCAGGTGGTCTTGAAAGAAGTCCTCGATCAGCGTCACATAACCCTGGGGATCTGTCTGATAAGCCTGAACATGGTCCACTCCGGGCAACATCAACGTCAAACATGAGGAACCCGCGGCATCGGCAAGCTGGTACGCCTGGCTCACGGGGACGATCGAATCGGACTCGCCGTGGATCAACAAAAGCGGCCGGTTCCCCCAGCAGCGGGCCGCCCGGATGGGAACAAGGTCGTCCGTGCGGACGCCGTAGATCCATCGGGCCGCGGTCAGGATGCCGGGGTTAAACCAGGCCGGGAGGTGACTGTGCTTGCTCAATTGCTTCTTCAGCAACTCCGGCAAGTTCCCGTAAGGGCTGTCCATCACAACGACCTGGATGTCAGGATTCTGAGCCGCCTCCAGCAGCAAGGTCGATGCCCCCATGGAATAGCCCAGCCAGCCGATGCGGTCCTGCGTGAACCCCTCCGCTCGGGCCCAGCTCATCACCGCCCGGATATCGGCGCGTTCCCTGCGGCCAAGAGTCAGCCGCGACGGATCGCTCTGGCCGTGCCCGCGCAGGTCAAACAGCAAGACGTCATAATCGCCACGGTGCAGGTCGCGGCCAAGCGCGGCCATCTCGAGCCAGGAGCTCCACATCCCGTGGACCAGCACGATCAATCGCCGCCGCTCTGGCGTGGGAAGATACCACCCCCTCAGCGTCACGCCGTCCATGGTCCGCACCGACCATGCCTGGGCGTCGGAGCTCAGCCGCCGGGGATCGATCGTCAGCGGGTAGTTGGTGGGGCGAGTCAGTCGCTCCGCGGTGAACAGCGAGACCCCCACATATCCAGCTCCCAGCAACAGACAGACGAAGACTGGCGTCCCCAGGACAAACCGTCTGAGACCAGCTCGAGAGCTCATGCGACCCTCCGTGATTGGACTTTCATCGATTGATCCTCCTGGCCGTCATCACGGATCCTGGAGTAGCCTATTCTAGCGGATCTGGCAAGCTGACGGAGGCCAAGCTCCAAACGGGTTGACACCGACCGCGTCCTGCGATGGCCGTGGTTCTGATGTCGAGCCCCGGCAGCGCGGCGGCGAAATCGTCCAGACGCCGGGCGCTGCACGATGGACCGAACTCCGCCGACAACGCGCAACGGGGCCGACGCCCCCATGTCAAGATCGTTTTTCTCAAGCGCGCGGACCCTCCGGTCCGATCTCGATTGAGCGGACATGATGTCCATCATTCCCCGCCGATCAGGAGGAAAATGGGTGATGACGCTGCTCTATTCTGAACTCATCCATCCGACCGCCGTGATCGACACCGACGCAGTAATCGCACCAGACGTGCAGATTGGTCCCTATGCAATCATCGACGGTCCGGTGCAGATCGGTCCGGGTTGCGTGATCGAAGCCCACGGGTGCTTGAGCGGTCCACTCGTCATGGGGCGGAACAACTTCATCGGCCACGGGGCAGTGCTGGGCAAGGGCCCGCAGCATCGCGGTTACCGAGGCGAGCCCACAGGGGTTCATATCGGCGACAACAATGTCTTCCGCGAGTTTGTGACCGTTCATCGCGGCACCGTGCAGGGCAACGGAGTGACCACGGTCGGCGACCGGAACATGTTCATGGTCGGTTGCCACGTCGGCCACGACGTTCGGATCGGCAATGGCTGCACGGTAGTCAATAACGCACTGCTTGGCGGTCATGTGACACTCGAGGACGACTGCATCCTCTCCGGCCATACGGCGATTCAGCAGAAGGTCAGAATTGGCCGTCTGGCCATGCTCGGAGGCACTGGCGGCACCAGCAAGGACGTCCCGCCATTCATTCTTCAGCAAGGCTACAACTGCGTGACCGGCCTGAACATCATCGGCATCCGCCGCGCCGGCTTCTCGGCCCAATCCATCGACGCGCTGCGCCAGGTCTTCCGAATCCTCTATCGCGAGGGCCGGCCCCTCCCGGCCGCGCTCGAACAGATCGAGGCCGATTTTGGCTATGTTGCCGAGGTCGCCGAGTTCGTCACCTTCATCCGCATGTCGAGGACTGGAATCAACCCCGCACGTTCGCAGGATCGCCAACACTTCGACATCCACTGACAATCTGGACGTGCTCGTGGAGATCCGTTGCCCCAGCTTGCAACAAGCCTGAAGCGCAAGCGAAGGGCATTGCATGATATGCAGTTTCGAACGCCCTTCGCTGGCGTTTCAGGCTTGTAAGCCCGGGACGGGAAGTCAGGAGCTCCGATCCAGCACTGTCGTTTAAGTGCCTGCCTGGTCGTCGCGGCGGGCTGGTTTCGACGCCGCTGGACGGGCCGCTGGTTTTTCGATCTCCCTCCGCACGCGAGCGTATTCTTCGTCATCCAGCTTTCCCTCGGATCGAGCTTGCTCGAAGGAGGCCAGCAGTTCTTCGGGCGTCGCCGGCTCGATCTCCTCGTTGACTTCATGCCAGACACGGTAGGCCATGACGCCCGCAATCGCCAGGGCGACCAGCACCACGACCAGACCGATGTTGTACCACGCAGCAGGTGAGAGGGCGGCAAGCAGGACCGCCCCCTCGAGGCCCAAGACGCTCATCAATCTCGCCCTCAGGTCCAGGTCATGGGGTTTCGACCGTTCTTGCCGCCGGATGCCGTTCCCAGCCAGCCAACGAGCCGGCCTGACGGCATCACTTCTCTTGGGGCTTGCAATACCAGACGGCTGCCGGCAATCCTTCCGCTTTGCTTCGCGAGATCTCTTGATTATAATGGTTAGACCAATCGAGTGGTGTCCTCGAGAAAGCCATTTCGTGGTTCTGCTCGTGTCGTGGAGCGTCACGATCCGAATTCTCGTGTCAGGGAAAGGACTTCCGTTTCCAATTCGAGGAAGGTTGGACCCCATGAGCCGGCCAATGTTCCGTTCGACCGCGATGCTTTTTCTGAGCTGCCTGGGAGTGGCTCTCGCTCCGGCCCTGGCTCGGGCCCAAGCGACGGTGCCTGGCGCGGCATTGGGCAACATCGCAAACGATCCGTTCACATTCTACTACGCCTATTACCTTCCCAACCAGCAAATGCAGTCCATGAGGCCCACGCCGATGGACACGATCAACCAGGCCGTGATAAACCGCCAGTATTATGCACAAACCCAGAAGCAGTCACTCTACAACCCGATCTCGCCTTATGCCGAAGACTATGATCCGCTTCGCCCCTACTCTCAGCAGCAGGGGAAAGAACGCATCGCCCATCCGTTTCGCTTCGTTCAGAATTCCTCCAACCACGATGGCTCAGGTCCAGCACTTTATTACAATCGCGCCGCTCAGTATTTCTCCGGTCTGAGAACAGGCCGTGGGCCAAATGCGAACGTCGCCACTCGTCGAGGAGGCGGCCGGTCTGGCGGAATGGGCGGTGGTATGGGCGGCGGTATGGGTGGTGGCATGGGCGGCATGCCGGGCATGGGCGGAATGGGTTGATCATCAGCCATGTCCACGGTGGGTTGGCCACTATCGAGACTAACGCATTTCTCGAACCGTCGTACCGCCCCGCGACGGTGGTTCGAGAACACTCTCCTGGGGTTTGCATGCCCCATCGGCAAGGAGAGGTGACGAAGGGAAGATGGGTATGGCGGTTGGGCCCGAGCAGCGCTTGAACCCCGAGGAACGTGCCAATCTGGCGGCCTACATTGACGGGGAGCTGACCGAGAACGAATCACGAGCGATCGCCACCAAGCTGAGCTTGAGCCCCATCGCCCGACGCGAAGTGGAATCTTTGAAAAAGACCTGGGAACTGCTCGAGTTCCTTCCTCGGCCCAAGGCGTCACTGGTATTCTCTGAGCGGACCCTGACCTCGGTCCGTGCGCTGGAATCGCGAGCGGGCTCCTGGGACCAGGCGGTCGGGGCCTGGCTCGCCCAGGCTGAGAAGTTGGCTGTCTGCCTGGTCGTGGCGGCGGCGGCGCTCGCACTTGGTTTCGCGCTCGTTCGCTGGGCCTGGCCCGATCCGGCGGCCCGCCTGGTCCGCGACCTCTCGATCGCCGAGCACCTGGACGAATATAAGGAGGTCGGCTCGTTCGAGTTCCTGGAGGAACTGGCAAAATCCAAGGAGTTTGGTGGTCCCAGCCCCAACCATTGAGGCCGCGCCGTGTCTCCATTCCTGCGATCGCTTCCGGCCCGGGCATTGGCCATCTTGGTTGTCCCAGCGGTCGCGGCGCTCTCGATCGGGGCAGGCGATGTAGCCGATGACGCGAGGGCCAGGCTGCAGAACACGTCCCCACAGCAGCGCACCGAGCTGGCCGACGCCCTGAAGCAATTCGATCTCCAGTTGACCCCGGACCAGCAAAAGTCCATCCGCGAGATCGATCAGCAGATCAGCAAGCTTTCCGCCGAAGATCAAGTTCATTACCTGGCCGCCCTGCGGCGCTATCACAACTGGCTGGACTCACTCCCGGAGACCGTGAGGGACGACCTGCTGGCCAAACCACCGGGGGAGCGGATGGCCCGGATCAAGACGATGATCTCCGAGTATCCTCTTCCCAGGGAGAGCAGTCCCTACTGGATGCAGTTCGCCGACGTGGCGGGAAGTCCTCCCTTCGAGCTGGCGGCCACCTTCAAGATCTGGCAGGAGCTGACACCGCAGCAGCGGCGGGAGATCGAGAGCTTGCCCGCGGGCGCCCAGCGAAGGTCGAGGCTGATCGAATACGGTCGCGATCTCAAGTTGTTCAGGGAGTTCAGGCCGCGCGATTTCCATGTCGACGACTGGATTCCCAAGGTCGAGGCCAAGATCGCCGACATCAGTGCATACGATCCCGAGCTCAAAAGCGCAGTCGCCAAAGCGGAGGCTGCATTCAAGCGCAAGAATGAGGCCAAGGAGCAAGCCGTGCGCACTCTGCCGCCACTCATGCGCCGGCTGGCAATCAACCTGTACTTTCTGGAACAGCCGACGCCCCGCCCGGTCGATCCGCAGCGCCTCGCCGAGTTCTTCGCGGCGATGCCGCCGTGGGTCCGCACCTCCTTCGATTCTTACACTGCTGACGAGGCCAGGCGCCGCTTGACTCTGGTCTACCGGCTTCTCTTTCCCAAGGACGAGTTCAAGCCCGCGCGGCCTGGGACGTCGGTGTCGACCGGCTCGGCTGCCACCCAACGCGGCCCCAGCCCCCCGCCGCCCGTGCCGGCTGCACCAAAAAAAGAGACGACCGCCCCGAAGACGCCTCCGTCGCCCGATTCATCACCTTTCTGATCGGCCCGAAATTGCCTTGAGGATTCCCCCGGCGTGAGCACTTCCGACCTTGCCTGGATGAATCTGGCCCTGGCCGAGGCGGAACGAGGAAGAGGGGCCGTCGAGCCCAATCCCATGGTTGGCGCGGTCCTGGTCCGCGAGGGTCGGGTCGTCGGGTTGGGCCATCATGCCCGCTTCGGAGGCCCGCACGCCGAGGTCATGGCCCTTCAAAATGCCGCCGAGGCCCGGGGCGCAACCCTCTACGTGACGCTCGAACCGTGCTGCCACCACGGCAAAACGCCTCCCTGTACCGACGCGATCCTCCAGGCCGGGATTGCGAAAGTCATCGCCGCAATCCGTGATCCTTTTCCCCGCGTGGACGGTGGCGGCTTGGCGATCCTCCGTTCGGCCGGGGTTGCGGTCGAGCTCGGGCTCCAGGCTGGCACGGCGGCCGAGCTCAATGCGCCTTACCTGAAGCGCGTTGCCACCGGCCTCCCCTATATCACGGCCAAGTGGGCGATGACCCTGGACGGCAAGACCGCTGTCGCTTCGGGTGACAGCCAGTGGATTTCCTCGCCCGGTTCCCGCTCCCTCGTCCACCAGCTCAGGGGCCGGATGGACGCGATCCTGGTGGGGATCGGAACAGTGCTGGCCGACGATCCCCAGCTCACCGCGCGGCCGGCCGGCCCCCGAACCGCGGCCCGGATCGTTCTCGACAGCAAGGCGCTGCTGCCTTTGAATAGCCGGCTCGTGCAGACAGCTCATGAAGTCCCCGTTCTCGTCGCCGTCTCGCGGCAAGCCCCGGCCGACCGCCGCCATGCCCTCGAGGCACGGGGCTGCGAGGTCGTCGTCTTCCCTGGCGAGACCCGCGTGCCAATCATGGCGCTGCTGGCCGAGCTCGGTCAGCGCGCCATGACCAACCTCCTGGTCGAAGGCGGGGGAAGAGTCCTTGGCTCGTTCCTCGAGGCAGGCCAGGTCGATGAGGTCGAGGCCTACATCGCTCCCATCCTCGAAGGCGGAGATCATCCGCACACCCCGGCCCGTGGCCAGGGACTACTCCGCATGGGCGACGCCGCACGACTCCAGAATGTGGCGTACAGCGAGGTCGACGGTGACATGAGGGTCCGCGGCACCGTTGCCCAACCCTGGAGGTCCATTCTGAGCGATCTGGGCCGGGAGACGTCGTTGATCTCCCTTGACCGCGCTGGCGTTGCGGAATTAGATTGACACTCCCCATGCCTAGAGCGGATTCCCTTCTTATTGCGCACGTCTTGGGCCTGGGCGGGCTGGACAATTCTTCAAGCTCCGAAGGAGCGACAGTTCATAGCCTGGGGGCGTTAGCCCCAGGACCTGAACACACGTCAAGAGAAGCCTTTTCCAGCCCCGGCGGGGCGACAGGCGCGAGCCGTTGCCGAGCCCTCCTGTCGCCCCGATTGGGGCTCGGAACGGGGAAGCGCACGGGTCGCTTGGGGACATCCTGGGGCTTACGCCTCCAGGCTATGAACTGTCGCCGCTACGCGGCTGGGGAAAACACCGATGATCTGCAACCCGTGAATCCGCGGTTGTGGGCTGCATGTGGGCGATGCCAATGTAAACCGCTCTAAAGGCCCAGAAGACCCAAACCGGCGTTTCCTGCGCCGGGTAGTCTTCCCGCTCGAACATCGGGTCGCTAAACTACAAGCACGATTACCCGGTGGTGAAACGGTATCACAACAGGTTTTGGTCCTGTTTTTCCAGGTTCGAATCCTGGCCGGGTAGCTGAAAAAGGTCCGGCCTTGACCTCGCGCTGGCGTCCGCTCTCGTCGCGGACTCGGACGTACCAAACCTTGCCTTTTTTTCGTAGGCTTGCCATCGGATTTGCTCCTTGTCAGTGAAGGATCGGGTCAAGGGGGCGGGTCGTTTTACGGACGATCCGTCCCCGGTTTTGGTTGTCGTGGTTTCTTTGAGGCTTCAAGCCTCAGGTTCAGAACCGATACAATCTTGTCGATGTTTTCGAGCGACAAGCCCCTCTTGCAGTTCATGAAACGGCTCAGATTCGCCTTGTTGATTCCGGTGCTCTGGCAGATGGCGTAGTGGCTCAGACCGCTCTGGCTGATCGCCCGTCTCAGTTGATCGCTGAAAGGCTCTGTGCTCATGACAGTGATCCTACCATGACAGTTGCCCCTATGGCAACTAGGCAGTGGTTCCAGCCCACTCGATTTCCGCGATTTCTTCCAGCCTGACTCTGGTGTCGGGTCGGGTCGCGCAGATCCGGCAGGTCAACATGATCCGACCTTCCACCCAGAAGTCGACGGGCGCTGGCCAGCGGTGGCACAGACAGCAGTGGGCACCGCGTTGAACGAACCGATTGACCTTCCTTGCCATAGTCGCCTCAGGCGGTCTGGGCCGGTCTGTGCGGCGGGCCGGCTTGGGTCGGGGCGCTTCTCGGGAGAGATGCCAGCCCAGCCCTTTCAGCCGCTCTTGGGACTTGGCGGCCGAAGCATAGTCGCCTCGCCGCAAGGCGCCGAACAGTGCGTCAGCTTCAACGCTTGCTCGAATCTCGGGCGGGATCGATTCGGACGATTCCATGTTGGCTTTCCCTCACAACCACCCACGACCATCGCGGGTTGTTATGAATGCCGGGAAAGTGCAGTGGACACTGTCCGGATTCGACGCAAATCAATATACAGCAAAGAGGTAAGAACTTGCAGAATGTCCACTCATGATGTGGACGCAATGGACAGTCGCGAATGGACAAGTCAAATTTGGTTGCGGTGAACAGGACCGCGCCCCAAACGACGGGAGTGATAGTCTTCCATCGCCTTCTTAACCACGTCGTTTTCCTTGATGTACTTGTAATACGTAGACCTTGGTACTCCAGCCCGACCGATGATTTCACTCTCGGGTGAGTTCCATGCAGCATTAGCCGCCAGGGATTCCAGGGCCGCCACGATCTTCAGGGCAGCATCGCCCGAACGCAATCGCTTGATCTTCGTCGGCGGCTTCGGTTCCTTGCCCACAACCACGGTTTTCCTCGCCGGGTCACTTCCTGGTTGATCCCGATCCTTGATGTCTTCGATGAGAGATCGTGGGATAGGCAACAACCAGCGGATAGACTCGTATGCCGCAGCCAGGGAGATCCGCTCCCATCTGAACAGCCCCCATGGCGGTTCGGACAAAACCCGCCCTTGGTTGGTATGGAGTGCTAGAGACTGATCGTCTTCGTAGCCTTCCGGCAGAGACACGGGGGTTCGGGCTCTCGGGTCAGTCAGAATGCCCAGAATCCATATGCCTTTTGCGATGCGGACAAGAATGTCGACTCTGTCGGGTCCAATCCGGTCGTAGACTTCACACGCGGCCGAGTCGAAGAATCGGAGATTCCCGTCACGATCCACATAGACTTGCATCTGACATCCCTCTGTAATGTGGGCCGGACCCGGCAGCCATGGCAGAGGGTCCATGACTGCCAAGGTCCGGCAATGCCCGGGGATCAGCCGGGCGTCAACCACATTCTATCCCACTTCCGCGAAAGATGCGACGTATGGCGTTATGTGGGCAATGCGTGGGCAACCACATGATGCAGTCGCCGGAAGGTGGGAGTCAATCGTGGGTTCCGTCCTCCTGAGTCCAGTCAAGATGACTGACGGTCGCGATTCCCCTCAGATAAAACCCATGCACAGCCGACCGATCGGCCGACGGCACTACCGAAAGTCATTCGGTCCAGCCGCGTAGGATCGCTTCAGACGCACCGAGCCGATGGGACGGGCAATCGGGCCTCGAGCCGATCGCCACGCTGGGCTCGAACCGGTGAGTTCCAGCGGGGTATCAGGTGTTTGGTTGCTCCGGATCAGCGAGCAAGAGATTCCGGGCCGATGGATCATCGTGGATCGAGAGTTTCGGCCAACCCAGTAGAGCAAGACGCGACGTCTCGCGCAGAGACCCGATCATCCATGCACTCATCGACCGCTGGTTCGCCCCGATCTCGCCTCCGTTCCAGGCAGGAGTGGCGGGGAAGGATTGCGCGTCCAGTCTTTTCAGCATCCGGCTGTAACGCGTTTTATAGCAAGCGCTTAGAAGAGCTGCGGAAAGGGGATGAACGAACAAAACTTTAAGGGCAGTGGGGCGGGTTCTAAGCTAATACTAGCGGGTGGTGGCGTTGATTCCTGGATTCACGATTCGGTTTGCACTGTCCGTGTGGTCTCAGTCGATGTATCTTTCGAGGTATATTTGGGTACGGTTACCCACGTCTCTTCGCGAGTGGGACATCACAATGGCCGACGAACCAGCCGAAGTGCGGCAAGTGCCGCTTGAGCATCACTGGGGCGAGAACACAGTAACGCGATTTGCGAACGAGTTCTCGATTCAGGTCGGCCAAGGCGTCTGTTACCTTGGATTCTACGAGGTCAATCTACCGATCCTTATGGGTTCTCCCGAGGAGATCTCTAAGAAAGTCGAGAGTATCAAATCTCTCCGGGCCGAGGGCATAGTTAGAGTCGTCGTGCCCCTGGAGAAGATGCCGGAGATTATTAACGCAATTCAGTCCGCATTGGGGCGCGCGGCCGCCGTGAGCTTGATTGCTATGGAAAGCAAGGAGGCACCCAAATGAGCACGGCGCTGGCAGTGGGGCCAACCCACGGGACCTTTTGTGGATTTCCCGGCCTTTCATCTATCGCTTCGACGTTCTCTGGTTTCCCCTTCCCGATCGAAGGGCGAAAGATGGCCATGGCTTCCTTCCTAGTCCTAGAACAACCCGAAGTGTTTTTTCTCTTGGGGCCCATCGCACCGGGGTGGTTCGTCAGCCAGCCGCTACGCGTTTTGATTGAACGCGATGAAGCAGGAGACTACGTTGTCAGTGATAGTGAACTCGCGGTCTACGGCATTGGCGCCGATCGGATATCCGCCTTGGCTGATTATAATCAGTCATTGATTGAGTATTATGAGATCATCGAAGAGGAGTCGCGCGCCCACGTGCCAACCGCCGCGCTCTTCCGCCACGTGGGGCGTTTCGTCACCAGGTCCAACCGTTAGCCGGTGCCGACGATCATGCCGATAAAGATCCGTGATGCCGAACGGCAGATTCAAAACAAGTTTGGATTTGAGCCCGCCGCCGAAAGATCGCCCGATCATAGATGGTACAAGCTTCGGCTAGAAGGCCTCCCTACTATCAGCACGAAGTTCTCTCACTCGAAAGGGGATCTAAGCCCAAAGCTCGAGGCGATAATTGCTCGCCAATTGAGAGTAACAAGGGCATTCTTCCTCGATATGATCAGGTGCACTAGGGCAGCGCAGGACTACGAGCGACAGGTGCGTGAGGCGCCTGTACCTCCATGGGATGTCTGGTTCTAACACTTGCCGAACTCCCTTTTTCATCCCTTCCTTCCCATCGGCTCGGCCTCCTTAACCTGGTCCAACGGACCAAGCCTGATCTCCGCCCTCGAGAGGGCCGGTTGGACCATCGCCGACTCCCGACCCGTCCGGCAGTAGGCGACAATGCACCCGACGTCCCCTCGACGTCATTTCCACGCCGGTTATCGTCGGTAGCCGGCGTGGCCCCATCGCAGCGTTGTCTGAGGCAGAATCCGTGCCCGCGCGGCACACCATTCCCGGGGAACGATCCCCGGGCCCCATTGCCCCCTGTCCTGTCCTGAACGCGGACGGCCAGCTCCTCAACTCCGAGGTTGCTGGCCGTTTTGCTTTGGCCATGCAGTCCCCGTATACCCCTGGGAGGCTTCCAGGCTTCCCATGCTGAGACGGACGCATCGTCGCGTTCCCCCCATGTCTTCCGGGGTTTGCATAACTGAACCCCGTATCACTATATTGCGGACATCGACGTCCATTATTCGATCGCTTCGGGAAATTCGTCGAATTCGTCGCCATCGAAATAAGAATCGGACCGATTGGTGTTTGCAGTCAAACTAGCGGGCAAATAGAATTGATGTCTTAGATGCATCGCTCGCGGCGGGCGACGCATCCGAGTCATGATGGCCCTGTCGTTCGGGATTCCGGGCGATGGGGCCTCTGGGGTGCGGTTGGGAAGAACCCAACGACAATCAGCCCGCAAGGATCGGGAAGCAAGCGGAAGGCTGGCTGAATTTCTTGATTCGAGCTTCGGTCTCGGACTCTTTCATTGTTTCTTCTGATCGAAGGGAGGGGAATCGTGTGGCGGCAACGAGCCCGGTGTTGGCCTGTCTCGTCTTTCCTGGCCTCTGTCGCAGTCTTGGCAAGTCTCTCATACGCTGGCGACGAAAAGAACACGCCTCTTCCGGTCACATACACCAGCATGGGAGACACGTTGGTCCTCAAAGGACAGGGAGGCGAGCGGCCTTGGGTTCGGCTCATCGGGGTCGGGACTCCGGAATCATCCGACGCAAATAAACCCGAGGCGTTCAATGGCAAGGAGATCCCGGAAGTTCTAGACGCATGGACGCGCGGGATCTCGATAAGGCTCGTTGATGATCCGGGCCTTCCCCAGACGTCCGGCGAACGTCGAAGGGCTTATGCTCATCGGTCCCCCGACGGCCTAGACCTTGGTCTGGCGTTGATCCAATACGGCTTCGCCTACGCTCGCAGAGACTACGCATACGAGCGGCAGGCTGCTTATGTCGCAGCCGAGAAACAGGCCCGGGAAGCCAGCCGTGGATATTGGGTCAAGCAGACGCCCGTCGCGGTTGAGATGGCCCCGGTTTCCAGTGCATCGTCAACACAGGCACAATCCGCCGGACCCTCGCGGAGCGGTTCAACCACCACATTGAACTCGATCGTGAGCGCGAGCAGCGAGTCTCACCCGGCGACCGCATCCGCGGTCCCAAAACAACGGACCAAGAGGTACGCGCCTCAGCCTTCGGGTGACAACCCTACGCCGGTGGCGAACCGAGCTCCGTCCGGAGACACCCCCATCGGTACAGCGGACGACGCTGCTGGTTTTGTCATAGTGTTTATTTTGGTGAGTGTGGTCATCCTCGTGCTCGCTGTGCTTGCTTCATCTGGCGCGTTCAAGCCCAAAACCAAATTAGTAGTTTGGCGAGGAGGGTTGCCTCACTGCCCCAAATGTGGCCAGCAGGTATCACTCAAAGCCGCTAGACCCAGATGCAGAGCCTGTGGCCACGATCTCACGGCACCTGACGCGAACAGAGTAAGCCCAGAGACCCGCGCAGCCGCTAGTGAACTTCTGCAAAAAGTTCACACGCTCCAAGCCAACATGGCAGTGACCATGATACAAATCAAGGCGAACGCGGTGAAATATGAATGGCTCCAAGGTCGTCTCAAGACCAAACTACTCGGCCCACTCAAATATGACGTCTACGCCAACCGACTTGTCATCACCAGAAAGAACCTCTACAGCATCGAGCTGTTCCCCGTCGACGACGAACAATTCCTCGGTTGGGCAGTGAAGACAGAACCAGCGTTTCATCGCATTGTGCTAGATCCAAAATGGCCATCAGGACACATGAGTACACTAGACATATCCGGACCATTTGATGCGCTAGCCACTGTCATCGCCAAGCTCGATCAAACCATCATCGCAGCCAAATCATCTAAGGCCAGACCCCTAGAGGCTGTAA
This sequence comes from Isosphaeraceae bacterium, assembly GCA_049579985.1. Taxonomy (GTDB): domain Bacteria; phylum Planctomycetota; class Planctomycetia; order Isosphaerales; family Isosphaeraceae; genus Aquisphaera. The sequence continues at coordinate 20,019 of JBAUOX010000783.1, forward strand.
ATATCCAGCCTAATTCATCACTCTGTATGACAGACGGCCAATGGAACACATTCCGAGAGCTGAGAGAACAAGCAAAAACACCGACACACCTTTGAACTTGCCGGCCAGCGAGCCGAGGCTGAGCGACTGGCAGAGCAGGAGCGTCAAGCTAGAATCTCCGCTCAACTCCGTGCCGAAGATGAACAGAAGCAGCGCCTCCTGGAGGAGATTGTGGCCAACCGCGATCAAGCCTACAACTCGCTCAAGTGTATTATTGCCGAGGCCCACAAGATTCACGGCCTCATGCACCGCAATAGCGATGACGCAGCTATTGGTGCACGCATCGAATCATCGCTGGACGTGCTCTGCGCCGCCATCGACACCTTATTCGACAAACTCGCCGAGCAGGACAAGGCTCACAAGACCAATCTCACTGCGGAACTCAGTGCAGAGTTTGACAAACATCAGGTGTTCAGGCAGCTCGACATCAGTCTCAAACCAGAAGAAAAGAACACCAATTTTCTAGCGTTTCTCAGCTAGGAATCCCAGTCGAGGAAGACGATGACCACCCAGGTCTTGCTCGCTTTGGCGCTCCTGCTCCCCACAGAAGCGCCGCCCAAGAAATGCACCGGCCTGGTGCCCTGCCCAGCCTGTACCACATGCTCCCGATGCAGACATTGCAAGGTTGAGGGAGGGACTTGCGGAGCATGTCAGCATCCCGACAACATGGTTGTCCGGGTCATCGATGGCGACACCATCGTGGTCCAAGTCAACGGACACCCAGAGACCGTCAGGCTAATCGGCGTGGACACGCCCGAGCCCAAGGACCCAAGAAAGCCCGTGGAATACTTCGGCAAGGAAGCCAGCCGATTCACGGTCAGTCTGGTCAAGGACCAGCGAGTGCGGCTCGAAATCCAGACCAGCCCGACGAGCCGGGACAAGTACGGTAGGCTTCTCGCCTATGTCTTCCGTCAGAGCGACAACCTGCTGGTCAACAAGGAAATCATCCGGCAGGGCTAGGGGCACGCTTACACGAAGTATCCCCTCGACCCGGGCAAGATGGACGAATTCAGAGCAGCCGAACGATCAGCCAGGGAACAGAAACGCGGCCTCTGGGCATCAGTCGATCCTCGGTGACTTCATGCTTACAATCGCCTGTGCAAAATGCGGCAAAGTCGGCCGGATTCCCGAAGCGTACATGGGCCACAGCGTAAGATGTAAGGCTTGCGGTTCAAGCTTCCAGACCGCCCCGCCCCATAACCCGCCCCCCGATGGACTGCTTGTCGCTTCGGAAGCAGTGCCATCACAGCCCCAAATCCCCACGACCCCGTCGTCTGCGAACCAATCCCAGGGTGATGAGAGGAACGAGACAAGGGAAACACACTGCCCCTACTGCATGAAGGTGATCGATCCTCCCCCCAAGAGGTCGCGGAAATGTCCGTTCTGTCGAGAGCCAATCGTGCTCCGTCGCAAGCGACTCATGACTCACGAGCAAGCCAGGCTGTTCGATGAGGAACGAAAGGAGAAGTTGTACCGCGAACTGAATGAACGCAACGAACGCATTGGATTGTATATACGGGCACGGAACACGCTTCAGCCAAAGATCGACGCTGGAATTCCTTGCACAGGGGAGGAAGCATCACTGTACCTAAGCCACACCGAGTTTCAGTCGCAGGAAGCTTTCGAGAGGGCGAAGCGTCTCCTCGTCGAGGGACGGTTTGAGGA
>JBAUOX010000784.1:0-2278 GCA_049579985.1 Isosphaeraceae bacterium
GTCGATTGGGCGAGATAGATCGGGCGTCGGAATCACACCAGGAGCTTGATCGATGTTTGTCCAAGACCATCACAGCCTCGAAGAACTTCAACGACTGACCAAAGCCCTCAGACTGGAAACGGGGACGCAGCTAATTATTGATTCTAGCTGCGTCCCCGTTTCCAGTCCCTATCTCAAAACTTATCCCCTCCAAGCCCTCATGGGCGAGCTCTTCGGCCTGAGTCAACCGAGGGTGAACTATTGGATTCACCGGCTGTTGCCGGTCTTGCGCGAAGCCCTCGATGAGGTCGGGGTTCTCCCGGAGCGGACCCCAGTCCCTTTGCCCAGAGTCAACCGCCCTCCGGAGAGGGACCTCGGCTCATCATCGATGGCACGGAACGGCGGCGCCAAAGGCCGAAAAACCCTGAAAAACAGGCCGCGCACTACAGCGGGAAGAAGAAAACCCACAGCGACAAGAACGTGGTCGTCGTGGATGCTCAAAGTAAACGTGTTGGGTTCTTGAGCGGGACCTACGTCGGTAAGACGCACGACGAAAAGATTGCCGATCAGGAACGCATTTCCTATCCGCCGGAGACAGTATTGCACAAAGATACCGGATTTCAAGGGTACGAGCCAGCGGTCAAGAAAACCTGCCAGGCGAAAAAAAGCCACCCCGAGAAGAACTCACGGCCGCTGAGAAGCGAACGAACCGGAAGTTGGCACGCATTCGGGTCAAAGTGGAGCATGCACTCGCAGGCGTGAAACGCTGTCGCATCGTGAAGGATGTATTGCGGAACACCAAAGAGGGAGTATCGGATGCGGTCATGGAAGCGGCTTGTGGCTTGCATAACCTTCGGATCCAGGAGCGCAAGCGGCGACTGAAAAGATAACGGAATTACTATTTCGGATAACGTCTAATGAGTAACGATCCAATAATTCATCCGTGCATACGGCGACGGAGCCCCTCGCGGCAGTAGTCCAATAGGCCGAGAACAATCAGTTCCTGCTCGAGCTGCTCGGCGGTCGGCTCGTGAAGCGAGGCCGCGAGCTCGTCAAGCAGCAGGTCCACGTACTTCTCGCGGGCCCGGTGCAGGACCTGGCGGACATAGCCGTCTTTGACCGGCCGACCGAGTTGCTTGGACAACTGGTCCGCCATCTGGGCCGAAGTTAGTTCGGGGTGATCGATGCGCAGGCGAAGCACCTCGTGAAAGGGCTGGCCGGTCCGCTGCTGGTGGGCCGCCAAGGCAGCCCGCGCGCGGTCATAGAGCCCGCTGCGCCAGCTTCGCAGAAATGGCTCGTCGGGCTCATCATCGTCGCGCGGTCCGGCTGGCTCCGGGAACTCAGCCGACATCGTTACAGGCCGTGTCTTGGCCCGGCGGTAGTAATCGTGCACGAGATTCCGAACCGCCGTGCGAACCAGGTCACGGAACCGTCCGCGACTCGGGTCCGCTCCCTTGAAACTGCCAAGCAGAGCACGAAGGGCGAACTCCTGGGTCAATTCGTCGGCCACCTCCGGGTCGCGAGTGATGGCCAGCAAGTAACGGCGGATGGCTCCGATGTAGCGCAGCATCAGCCGCGCCTGAGCCGCGTGCGCGGCCTCGGGCTCACCGCTGTGCGCCTGAGACACGTCCGACCAGAGCGTCTCGATCTCATTGAGCGGGCAGTCCGGTTCGACCATGCGACGCCCTCCCGCAACCGATGCCATCGTCCCAGCAACGCCGGTGCCAAAGCGATCGTCAGATGAGCGAGACCATCATTGAATCGACCGATCGCCAGGCCGCTTATGAGCATTATACGGAGATCTCTCCCTGACAGGACAGCCTTTCTTGTCCCAACGCACAAAACGTCAGACCGCAATGCCCGACCTAACCCACCTTTGAGCGGGGATACTGGCTTGAAGGCGGGCCGTTACAAAGTACGTCGCCCGGGGTACGTCCCAAGTGCGAGAGATGCTGGCACCGGAAAGCCTTGGTGCTTGATATCGAAGGTCCCTCATATCGTAGGTTAGGTTTCCAACCTGACATCGAGTCGCGCATCCCACGGTCAAGTAAGGCTGGAAACCTAACCTACTTCTTCCATCGTCCCTTTTCCATCTTCTATGCGAAAGCTTGTAACAACCCGTTCGCGGCTGCGTATCTCTGATGGAGCGGGCGGAAAACCTATCCGCGAAATCAGGAGACCCAACCACGGGGGCTTCTCGGGGTCAGATCCGGTTGGCGGGTTTTGCCGATGGCTTCGACGCGATGAGATCGGTCAGATGGCTTCGCGGGGGTCAGATCCGAAGCCCCTCGCCCGGCCT
>JBAUOX010000785.1:0-9196 GCA_049579985.1 Isosphaeraceae bacterium
GCTGCGGCCGGGCGCGATGCCGATGGTGCGGACGCTGAAGCTGGAGCTGAACTTGCAGCCTGCACCTGGGCGGGTGCCGCAACCTCAGCCGGTGTGGCGGCGGGGTCAAGCGTGCCGATCGTGGCACCGATGTCCACGGTCTGGCCCTCCGCGACGGCGATCTTGAGGACGCCCGTCGAACCGGCCGGAACGACGTTGCTGGCCTTGTCGGTCTCGAGCTCGAAGAGCGGCTCTCCGGCCTTGACGAGTGAGCCGTCGGGCTTGAGCCAGCGCGCCAGAATCCCCTCGGTAATCGATTCACCAACGCCCGGAACGGTGATCGGGACGGCGGCCATGGCTAGCGGACTCCTTGCTGGACGATCGCGGCGGCAAGCGACCGCACCGGGGTCGCCGTGACCAGGTGGGGCACCTCGGCCCCGACCGCCGCCTCGACCAGCTCGGACTGCTCATGGTCGTGAACCAGCTTCGAGCCGGTGGCCGGACTGGCGCTGGCGTCACGGCCGACATACTGGAAGGGAAAGCCCATCAACTCGTGGAGCCGCGGCGCCACGAAGGCCCAGGCGCCCATGTTCTGCGATTCCTCCTGCACCCAGACCCAGTCGCGGGCGGCGCGATAGCGGTCGAGAACCTTCTTCAGTTGGTCGGCCGGCCAGGGATAGAGCTGCTCGATGCGGATGATGGCGACGTCCCGCTGCTTGCCGGCCTGCTCGCGCTTGGCCAGGAGGTCGTAGTAGACCTTGCCCGAGCAGAGCAAGACGCGGCGGGCCCGATCGGCGGCGGTCTCATCGTCGAGCACGTTGCGGAAGTGGCCGGCGACGAGGTGGTCCAGCGGCGAGACCGCCTGCTTATGACGCAAGAGGCTCTTGGGCGTCATGACGACCAGCGGCTTGCGGAAGTTGCGGCGGACCTGGCGGCGGAGCAGGTGGAAATACTGGGCGGGCGTCGACGGCACGGCGACCTGGATGTTCTCCTCGGCGCAGAGCTGGAGGAACCGTTCCAGGCGGGCGCTCGAGTGCTCTGGCCCCTGGCCCTCGTAGCCGTGGGGCAAGAGCAGCACCAGGCCGCTGCCGCGTCCCCACTTCGACTCGGACGGGGCGATGAACTGGTCGATGATGACCTGCGCTCCATTGGCGAAATCGCCGAACTGGGCTTCCCAGATGATCAGCATGTTGGGCTCTTCCAGCGAGTAGCCGTAGTCGAACCCGAGCACGGCCGCCTCGGACAGCAGGCTGTCGTAGACGCAGAACTCGGGCTGGCCCGGCGCCAGGTGATCGAGCGGTTTCCAGCGCTCGCCCGTGTGCTGGTCGATCAGCACGGCATGCCGCTGACTGAAGGTCCCGCGGCCGCTGTCCTGACCGCTGAGCCGCACAGGGGTGCCCTCGAGCAAGAGCGAGCCGAACGCCAGGTTCTCGGCGCACGACCAGTCCACGGTGCCGCGCGACTCCATGGTCTTGACCCGGGCGGCGAAGATCCGCGACAGCTTGGGATTGACGATGAAGCCGGCAGGGAGCCGGGCCGCAACTTCGGTGATCGACCTGAGCACGTCGTAGGAGACGCCGGTCTGTACGGTCTCGAACGAGTACCGGGGGGTGAGGTTGGCCCAGGGGCCGGTGGCGTAGCCGGGAGGGATGGTACGCGGCTCGACGCCCCGCACCTTGACCTCCTCGAAGACCTCCTGCATCTTCTCGGCGAAGGTCTCGGCGATGGTCTCCGCCTCCTGGCTGGAGAGCTCGCCGGACATGACGAGCTGCTCGGTGTAGAGCTCGCGGATGCTGATCCGATTGCGGATCTTCTCATACATGATCGGTTGGGTGAACCCCGGCTCATCGCCCTCGTTGTGACCGTGGCGGCGGTAGCAGATCATATCAATGACCACGTCCTGGCCGAAGGTCTGGCGGAAGTCGGTGGCCAGCTCGCCGACGTAGACGACCGCCTCGGGGTCCTCGCCGTTGACGTGAAAGATCGGCACCTCGATCATCTTGGCCACGTCGGTGCAGTAGCGCGTCGAGCGGGCCTCGCTCGGCGAGGTCGTGAAGCCGATCTGGTTGTTGACCACGATGTGAATGGTGCCGCCGGTCCGATAGCCCGGCAGTTGCGAGAGGTTCAAGGTCTCGGCCACCAGGCCCTGGCCGGCGAAGGCGGCGTCGCCGTGGATCAAGATCGGCAGACCGAAGTTGCGTCCCTTGTCCGGGTGCTGGCGCTGCTTGGCCCGCATCCGGCCCTCGGCCACGGGGTTGACGGCCTCGAGATGGCTGGGGTTCGGGGTCAAGGTCAGGTGGACCGTGTGCTTGAGCTGGGTGGTGTGGTCGGCCGAGAAGCCGAGATGGTACTTGACATCGCCGTCGCCGGCGACGGTCTCCGGCATGTTGCCCTCGAACTCGCTGAAGATCATTCCGTAGGGCTTGTGCAGGATGTTGGCCAGGACATTGAGCCGGCCGCGGTGGGGCATTCCCATGACGATCTCGAGCACCCCGTGCGCGCCGCCGCGCTCGATGACGGCATCAAGCAGGGGGATGAGCATCTCCCCGCCCTCGAGCGAAAACCGCTTCTGGCCCACGTAATTCTTGTGCAGAAAGTTCTCGAACAGTTCAGCGGCGTTCAGCTTGTAGATGATCCGCCGCTTCTTCTTGAGATCGAAGGCGGGCCGATTGCGTACCGGCTCCATCCGCTCGAGCAGCCAGTGGCGGATGTCGAGGTCCTGGATATGCATGAACTCGACGCCGACGGTCCGGCAGTAAGTCTGGCGGAGGATCGCCAGCAGCTCGCGGAGCGTGCAGTGATTGTCCGGTCCGAGCTTGCTGAAGAAGACCCGGTCCAGGTCGGCCTCGGAGAGCCCGAAGGCCGAGAGCTCGAGCTGCTCGTGGGTTTGCGGCCGCGGCACAAGCTTCAGCGGGTCGAGGTCGGCCAGGTAGTGGCCCATCTCGCGGTAGGCGTCGACCAGTCGGGTCACCGCCTTGATCGCCTCTTGTGGCGGAGCCTGGCCAGGGCCCGAATCCGTCGGCAGAGATTGACCTAGCTCGTAACCCTCGAAGAAGTCACGCCATGTCGGGTCAACCGCCTCCGGGGCCCTTCGCCACTGCTCGTAAAAGTCCTCGATCAGCTCCAGATTGGCGCGATTCGCGACCGTCGTGCGTGTCATTGTGGTCTCTATAAGGCGGGTGCTACTCACGATTGATTGTCGAGCCCCGACCCGGTGGGTCCCAATCATCTTACGTCTACATCTAACATTAACCGAATGTACCCACAAGGGAAGCTCATTGGCCCGGCCGACCCCGCTCCGAAACGCCCCGCTTCACTATATATATATAGGCGCAGGAGCAAGAGAAAGACCGCGTTCTCCCCGGCCTTCACAAACGCTCGATCCAGGATCGGTTGGCGAACCGTTCGGAGAGCAAAGCCTCGAGCAGGTCGTGGGGAACATCCGTTGCCGGGGAAAGCGAGGAGGAGGGAGACCACGCCGAGCAGATCGAACCGTGCAGGATTGTACGCGGCAGATCCAGATTCATCAAGAAGTCCTCGTGCCTTCTGCCTGCCCGATACGCAGGCTGTCGCGATGGCACGGCCAGGTAGCGGCCGATCCGCTCGAGCGGGAACGCATGCAGAATCGTGCAGTGAACAAGGAACCAGCTCCTGAGCCGGCGCTGGGCGCTGCCGCCGAATTTTCGACCCGAGACGGTCAGGTCGCCCGAGCCTTCGACAGCGACCGCGCGATCGAAGGCCCGCAGGGCCCCGGCGATCCGGTCGAGTACATACCGATGGGCGATATCGACGGCCGAAAGCCCCGGCGCGGCCGAGTTGGGCAGGATGACCGTCACATTCAGTGCCCCGGGGCCGATCACCACCGTCCCCCCGCCGCTCGACCGCCGGACGATCGGCACCCCGTCCTCCTGGCAGGCATCAACCCGAACGTCGCCAGCCAGCCGCCGCGATGCCCCCAGCACCACGGCGAACCGGGGAAAATCCCAGAATCTCAAGACCGCCCCTGCCCGTCCTTCGTCGGCCTCGATCAGCAGCGCCTCGTCGAGCGCCAGGTTCGCCTCGACGGTCTCGAGCGTCAACTCCAAGAGCGACATCGCGACGGACATTTCCAGATCGGGAGGATCTTTCCGAATTCCAGGAGTTCTGAACCAGCACGATCAGAACGCCCAGGTCGAAACTGGGCCGGGGCGTTTCGGTTTGCCGTCTTTCCTGAGCGCCTGAGGGTCGGCCCGAGGTAGGTCAGAACTCCGATTCGACCCGGAAGACCGTGTGGCAGTCGGAGCACGTCTTCTTCACGCTCTGGAACAGGTCCTTGGCCTGTTTCTGGGTGGCTCCATCCTTGGCCGCGGCAACGGCAAGATCTTTGGAGGTCTTCGCGAAAGCATCCATGATCTCATCCCACTTCTCCTGCCGCTTCTTGGGATCAGTCTCCTCCTTGGCGTTCTTCAGGTACGCTTCCTTGAGCGGTTTGGCGTCCTTGGCGAGCTTGGCGAGCGCGGCCGCGGATTTCTCGACTTCCTTCTGGTTTTTTTTGAACGAAACAGCGTTGCGGGTTGCCTTGGTGATGGCGATGTTATGCTTCTGGACCTTCTCCATGATCTTGCCCAGGGGGGTTTCCGTCTGCTTGTGCTTCTCCTGGTCCTGAGCGCGGGAAAGGCCGCCGGCGAGGCCGCTGGCGGCAACCAATGTGGCGACCCCGGCGAAACCGATCCATTTGCGGTTCATGGCAGGCAACTCCTGTGACGAAATCAAGGTAGGATAATGAGGTTGGCTGGGAGGGATCGGTGCATGGTCCGTTCCTCTCTGATGATTGATCCGGGGACTTTTAAGGTATCTCCAATCCTCACGTCCTTCAAGGACCTGTATGTCTTATGCCTGATTCGTTGGATTACCGTTGGGCCGGGGTCGACCTTTCGACCTATGACGAGACGATTGCCCGGCTCCCCCCCCTGATGCGCCGGACGTATACACCGCGGGTTATCGAGTGGAAGGACGGGTTCGCTGGGCTCTTCCGGCTCGACGACCAGATCGGCCTGCTGTCGAGGACCTATCGCGACCCGGTTCTGGTCGCATCGACCGACGGGGTGGGTACCAAGCTGAAGCTCGCGTTCGCCACGGGGCGGCACACCACGGTGGGCATCGACCTGGTCGCGATGTCGGTCAACGATTGCCTTTGCGCCGGAGCCGAGCCGCTCCTCTTCCTGGATTACGTGGCGATGAGCCGCGACGACCCCGAGTTGACTGCCCAGGTGGTCAGCGGGATCAGCGACGGCTGCATCGAGGCGGAATGCGCGCTCATCGGCGGCGAGACGGCTATTCTGCCCGAGTTCTATCAGCCGGGAGAGTACGATCTGGCGGGGTTCTGCCTGGGCGTCGTGGAGCGGAAAAAGATTCTCGACGGCAAGGACGTCCGCGTCGGCGATCGGGTGATCGGGCTGGCCAGCACTGGCCTGCACTCCAACGGATACAGTCTGGCCCGCAGGATCGTCTTCGATCATGCCGGTCTGGCACCCGGCGCCCACGTCGAGCCGCTCGGCCGGACGGTCGCCGACGAGTTCCTCGAGCCGACGCGGATCTACGCCCGCGCCGTGAAGCTCATTCGCCGCAACTACCGGGTCAAGCAGATCGTGCACGGGATCGCCCACATCACCGGCGGGGGCCTCATCGACAACCCCCCTCGCGTGCTGCCCGAGGGCTGCGCCATCCGGCTGGCGCGTGGCTCATGGACCGTTCCGCCGGTCTTTCCCTGGCTGCAAGCACTCGGGTCAGTGTCAGAAGCCGAGATGTACCGCGTATTCAACATGGGCATCGGCCTGGTGATGATCGTGGCCGAGTACTACGCCGAGTCGATTGTCCGACACCTCAAGCACAATGCCAAGGTTCCCGCCTGGATCATCGGTGAGGTGATCGAGGGAAACCAGGACGTGGTCTGGGAGTGAATCTGACAAGATTCGTTTGGCGGACGTTCTTTTCGGGGGGGAACGGCGTATAATAGGGGCCAGTCGAGAACCTCGGCCCACATCGTCAGGGAGCAAGCGGTCATGAGCCTGGGCACGCAGACACAATCCTATGGCAAGCTGCTCGATTACGAGCAGTTCATCGATCATCAGCTTGCTCGCACGCGCACGCGAATCAAGATGACCGACATCGTCACCGCGGCGTTCATCCTGCTCGTGGGCTTTGTCGGAACGCTGCTGGCGGAAGTTGTTCTCGACCACGCCTTTGGCCTGCCGCTCATCGTCCGCCGCGTGATCCTGGTGGTCGGTATGACCGCGGCGTTTGCATTCACGCTGCTGCGCCTGGTCTTGCCGCTGGTGCTGCGGATCAATTCCGTTTATGCCGCCAAGACGATTGAAGGCGTGGACACGACGTTCAAGAATAGCCTGGTCAATTACCTCACCTTGCGGGCTCATCGCGACCGGTTGCCAAAGGCCGTGCTTGCCACGCTCGAGGCGCGGGCCGTCAGCGATCTGGCACACGTCGAGGTCGAGCAGGTCGTCAATCAGCAACATCTGATGAAGGCATTTTATGCGCTTTGCGGTGTTGCCGTCGTCTTCATTCTCTACGCCGCCTTCCAACCCAAAAGCATTCTCGACTCCACCAAGCGCGCCTTCCTTGCCGACGTGGTCCGGCCGACCAACACTCGGCTGCTGGCCATCAAGCCGGGAGACGCCGAGGTTGTGGCGGGAAAACAGGTCATCTTCTCGGTCGACACCACTAATGGAGTTCGACCCGAGACTGTCAAGCTGCATTACAGCGTCGACGGCGGCAAGTTTTACGCAATCAAGGAATTCGAGCCCGGCACCAATTACTACGATCCCTGGCAGCTCACGTTCAACAACGTCCAGCAAACGATGGACTACTACGTGACCGGGGGTGACGGCGAGTCGTTGCACTACACGCTGACGGTCCTGCCCGCGCCCATGGTGACGGCGGTCAAGATTGACTACGACTTCCCGAAGTACACCCAGGTCCCCCCCCGCAAGGACATCGAGGGTGGAAACGTCGAGGCGATCGAGGACACGAAGGTCACTGTCCACGCCACGACCAACGAGCCGTCCCGGGGCGGGACGCTCAACCTGACCGTCGGCGACCCGGCTCCGATGTCCGTCGCGGCCGACGATTCCCGCAAGCTGACCGGCCAGTTCAAGGTCACGAAGTCGGGCACCTACACGATCAACTTCCGAACGACCGGCGGCCAGCTCAATCCCAACCCGGTCGTCTACGACATCCACGCGATCGCCGACCGCCCGCCCCAGGCCAAGTTCCTGCGGCCTGACCGCCCGACCGTCAAGGTTCCGGCCAACGTCAAGGTCGACCTGATCATGACCGGCTCGGACGATCACGGCGTCAAGGACGCGACCCTGCACGTGAACCTGGAGAACGAGACCCTCTACTCCAAGAATGTGCTCGAAGGACGCCCCACCGCGCCGGAGTTTCGGGCGACCGAGGTCATCGACCTGGCTCAGTTGCACGTCAACTCCGGACAGACCCTCCGGTACTGGTTGACGGTGCGCGATAACCACGAGCCGGCCTCGCACAGCGTTCAGACCGCCTCGCAAATCATCGAGATCACCGCTGCGGTCGCACCCGCCGACAAGCAGAAACTCGAGGAGAAACAGGCCAAGGACCGCGAGCAGTTCGAGCAGCCCCCGCCGCCCGAGACCGAGCCGCAGCAGGACCAGGTCCCTCCCCCCGACCAGCAGACGGGCGAGAATCAGGCCGGGACCGAAAAGGATCAGGGGCAACAGGGCAAGAATGACGCCGACAAGGGCGGAACGGGCAACGACCGCCAGCAAGCTCAAGACCGTGGAACGCAAGACAAGTCCGCGGGTCCCGACCAGGGAGCGACAAGCCCCGATGCGGCCGGTCAGCCCGGCCAGGACAACCCCGCCGGCCAGCAGCCACCTGCCGTTGATCCCCAGCTCCGGAAGCTGACCGAGGGCCTTCAGAAAAAGGGACTGCTGAACCCCAACGCCGGCCAGGGCAACCCGCAGCCTCCGCAGTCCAACGACGCGGCCAACCCCCAGGGAGCCAACCCGGGCGACGGCACGCAGCAGCCCCAGAGCGGCTCTCAAAACCAGAGCGGCAACGCTGGCCGCCAGAGCAACCCGCAGCGGAACGCAATGCAGAACCCCTCCAGCCCAGCGGGCAACCCCGCCGCGACACCCCCGCAACCTCAAGGAAGCCAGGGCGCCGACAACTCCGGTAACCAGGTCCAGCCCGGGCAGAAGGGGGCGGATCAACCTCGAGGCGACGCGGGAAATGCGGCTGGCCGTAACTCGCCGCAGCCTGGTACCGGCGCACAGTCCCAGGGAAGCCCGGGCCAGACCGCGCCCGGCAGCCAGGCGGGGAACGCGGGCAGCGAGTCTGTCACTCCGGGTCAGCGCGACAACGCTCAAAGTAACATGAATCCGCAGGATTCCCAGGCGGGCACACAGACTCAGCCGGGTAACCCAGGCGATCGGCAGGCGGACCAAGCAAATCAGGGCGGGACTCGCTCTGCCGGCAAGAACGATCCCCGATCGGGCGCCTCGGCCCGTCCCGCGGGCAAAACCCAGGACCGGCAGGACACCACCGATCCGACCCAGAAGAAAGACAGCACCGGGAGCGATGCGAACGGGTCCGACGCGCAAAGCGGCAAGGCTGCCGGCAACGAGCGATCGCCTGGCGAGACCCAATCCAAGACGAATCAGGAAACGCCGGGATCCCCAGCGCAGGGAGATCAACGGGCCTCCGGTAACTCGTCCGACTCCCAGAAGGGCGACAATCAGCCGCGCGACGCGGCTGATCGGCAGGGCGGCAGCACCAAGGATCAGAATTCCGCCACGCAAGACAGGGAACAAGGCGGGAGCAAGCAGGGCAACACGCAAGGCACTTCCGGGTCGAACGAGCCCGGACAGACCGGGTCTGACAAACCGACCGGTGGTCAGGAGAAATCCGGGTCGGAAAAGGGAGGCCAGGGTTCTCGCAACGACCAGCCGGCCGGCAGGAATTCCTCTGAGCCGGATACCGCCTCGGAAGGAAATGGCGGTGAGAAGACTCCAGGGCAGCCGAACGCCACGAATGAGACGAACGGTGAGGCATCGCGCGGCGACGGCTCCAAGACCGGCCAGCAGACCGGTAAGGCCGACCCGGCCCAGGGCGGCCCAAATGCCCTGGCCGGCGAGCCGGGGTCGGATTCGGCTCAGAAACCCAATGCCAAGGCCGACGGCTC
>JBAUOX010000786.1:0-1629 GCA_049579985.1 Isosphaeraceae bacterium
CACGGCGAAGATCGATGTGCCAGCGCCGCATTCCGCTCGCGAGCTCAGCCGGGCCGTGAAGCTGACCAGGGATGCCGTCTATGCCTGGGTGAACGTGTTCACCGGGCCGGCCCTGGTGACCGTCTCAGAAGCGAACTGAACGAGAAACAAGTCGATGATCCATCCTGGCACGGCGAGGTTCCGGTCGAGCCTGATCTGACCTTGGCTCGGCAGGGGGGGGCGCCGTGCCGGCCTGGTCCGGGGGGCCGGCGTGGTTGGCCCTGGTCGTCTTGACGGAATGCAGGCGGGCTGCAAGCTCGCCTGTTTCCGCTTTACCCTGGAGCGTCAAGAATCGGCCGTTTGATCAGGGTTCCTTTCAGTGGATTGGGAACTTGACTTGGCGGTGGTTCTGCTGCCGTCCCGGGAAGAGGATGGCTTCTTTGCGATTGAGATGCGATACCCCAACAATACGGCGACCCTGATGACCTCGCGGCAGGTTGGGAAGGCTGTGCCGGTTTGTTCCTTGAAGCGCTGCATTGCGTTCATGAACTCGAGTTCGTCTTTGGTGTACTGTTTATCGAACGTGGTCGGGTCGATCCTCTTCCGCCGTTCCTTGCAGGCTCGCTGTTCCGGTCGAACCCGCTCGGGGTTCGGAGGAAATCCGGCGGTTGTCCCAGGCCCGGCCGGGGGCGTCCTTCGATCACGGCCGTAGCGGCGCTCATGGAAGAGGGTGTTTGAGGGAAACGCGAAAAAATCGAATTCGGGGGTCTTCGATTTCGTCTGATCATCATCCTCGGTCATGGCCTTCGATCTCGCAATAAACGGAGATCCGAGCAATGATTCGTAAGTAGCTAAAACTTTTGTATTTAGAATTTCTAGAACACGCGAGGGGAGGTGTCAAAGACTGACGTACAGAAGGTGATCGCCGCGGGTCGGGCGAGCCTGGCGGAATGCCGTGGGCTGGAAGGAACGGGGCGGGGCAGGTTGCGATCCTGACCGTACTGGGGATCGACTTTGGCCGAACCGCGAACCATGTGGCATAATGGATGTCGAGCGAGAGCCAGTCGCCCGCGGTCGCGTGGTTTGACCAGACGTCATGATGTGCAGCTTTGTGGGTCCAGCCCGACCGAACCGGTTCGCGACGAGGTCCGCGAGCTGAGGTTGGCTCCGACTTGCTGTTCTCCCCCCGCTCGTGACCCGGATTGAACCCCGGGGCACCACTTGTTCCGCGAATTCCGGTCTGCAACCGACCAATTCCGAGCAGGTTAGGGAAAGGGTATTTCCCCCGGCCTCACCGCCGGGGGCGGATTGAAACGGAGAGCATGGAACATGTCTCGAACCGCGCGACGGTGGAAAGGCGCCGGGCTATTGACGCTGGGTGGCGTGTTGCTGTCGGGGGTCGTGGCACTCGGCGACGACGGCCCGCCGCTGGCCTCTCAACTGAACGACCTGGGGCGTCAGGCGCTTGCCCAGGGGGCCACGACGATGGCCCAAACCTTCTTTCAAAAGGTGCTGGCGCTCGATCCCGGTAATGCTGACGCCACCCGGGGATTGAAGGACGCCAAGGCGGAGCAAGACCGCGTGGTCCACGTTGCCTTCCAGCAGCCTGCGCCGGCTCAGCCGCCGGCCGGGCCGACAACGCCTCCGCCG
>JBAUOX010000787.1:0-4877 GCA_049579985.1 Isosphaeraceae bacterium
TACACGCTCACCGACTCGTCCGACGCCTTCGGCAAGGAGACTGACGAACTGCGGGAGGAGCTTGCCGAGGCCCGAAGCGTGTCATCCCGCCAGGAGCACATCTTGACGCCCACCGCCGAGGACGAGATCAGTGCCATCGTCGGTCACCGGATGTTCACCAGCCTGGACCACGAGGCTGCCGAACAGGTCGGGGAGGAGTATATCCGGTACTTCGGCAAAATGATCGAGCAGGGAGCCGACCTCCCCCAGCGTGCGACCCGCTCCGAGTACCAGGCTGAGATCGTTCAGGACTATCCCTTCCATCCTGAGCTGCTCACGACGCTCAATCGCAAGACCTCTACCATCCCCAACTTCCAAAAGACTCGGGGCGTTCTCCGACTCCTGGCACAGACCATCCGTGACCTCTGGGAGGCACGCCCCAAGGACTGCTACCTGATCGGTCCAAACCAATTGAGCCTCGGGGCGGATCAGACGGCGAACGACCTCACCAGCCGCCTGGATCGTCCGCAGTTCAAGCAGGTCATTGAAGCCGACATCGTGAGCCCTCGCCAAGGCACGCTCTCGCATGCCCAGGAGATCGATCGAGACTGGACAGAGGCGGGCAAGCCGCCGTATGCCCAGCGTGTCGCCACGGCGGCGTTCCTGCACAGCATCGTCCAGACCGGGCAGAGCGGCGTCGAGCCGGGCGACCTTCGGCTGGCGGTGCTCCAGCCCGGCGACGACCCCGCCCTCATCGACAAGGCCATGCAGCGGCTCTCAGACCGTTGCTGGTTCTTCGACTACGACGGGATGCGTTACCGCTTCAAGACCGAGCCGGCGCTGCGCAAGATCGTCGATGACGAGATGGGGTTGGTGGGCAAGGTCAAGGCGAAATCGGAACTCGACGAGCGCATTGGTAAAGTGTGGAAGAAGGGGATTTTCACTCCCAACTTCTTCCCGACCGAGGCGATGGACCTGGACGATGACGCCGCCGCCCCGAAACTGGCCGTCGTCCATTACGACGCCGCCAGCGTGAAGGCGACCCAGACCAGCCCGCCCCCCGACTTGGTTCTCAAACTCTTCGAGCACAAGGGGAGCTTGGAGGAATACCGCACCTACAAGAACAACCTCGTGTTCCTGGTCGCAGACGCCGATCAGGTCGAGCGGATGATCGAGGTTGCCCAGCGCTACCTGGCGGTCCATCGCATCGTCAGCGACCAGGATCGCATGACCGAGTTCAACAAGGAGCAGGTCGGCAAGCTCAAGAAGATGGCCGAGGCGGCGGAACTCGACCTGCGGGTCGCCATCACGAAGGCGTACCGGCACCTCTACTATCCGTCTGCCGATGCACCCAAGAAGAACGACAACCTGGCGCACCACCTGCTCCAGCCCGCCGACCAGGGCGAAGTCGATACCGACCAGACCACTGTGCTGCTGCGGGTACTCAAGAGCCTCGATAAAGTCCTGACCGCCGACGACAACCCGCTGAACCCGCAGTACCTGAAGGCGAAGGCGTGGCCCACGAACACGCCCTCCCTGACGACGGAAGAGTTGCGCCGTGCCTTCGACCAGCGGCTCGGGCTCAAGATGCTGCTCGACATCAACCAACTCAAGAAGACGGTCAAGGACGGCGTGACCAAGGGCATCTGGATCTACTACCCCTCCGAGGAAGGGATCGGCTACGGCACCGTCTCTCCCGCCCCGCTTGTCGAGATCAGCGAGAACGTCACCCTCTACACACCCGAGGAAGCCCAGCGTGTCGGCGTGAAGATCAAGGGGGAGACCGTCGTCGAGGAGAAGTGCCCCGTCTGCGGTCAGTTCCCCTGCGTCTGCGACGATGACGACGATGACGGCGAGAAGCTGACCCGGATCACGGTGGACGGAACTCCAGCACAGACCTTCCAGGCGATCGCTGACAAGTGCCACGACAAGAAGATCAAGGGCTTGAAACGGCTGTTCATCCGGGTCGAGGGTCCAGGGAAGAACGCTGCCACCGCCGTGCGATCCCTGGGGTTGGCGATCCCTCAGATGGGCAAGGCGAAGTTCACCCTGGATCAGAACATGGTCCTGGAGTTCGGCAACGAGGAGAGCTTCAAGGTGACCTTCGCCGGGTCTTGGGACCGGTACAAGCGGGTCAAGACGCTCACCGACGAACTCAGCAAAGAGGCGTCCAACGCCAACGTGAAACTCGTCCTCCGGGCGGAATTCGACTCCGACCTGGATGTGGGCGGCGACCAGTTCACGATGATCCGAGACGTTCTGGAGAGCCTGGGGATTGGCAAGATCGCCATCGAGGCAGTCCCGTCGAGCCCGGAGGCGAGCGATGGCTGACGATGCGTTCGAGTTAAGAGTCCAGCCGAACGGGGAATCCCAATACGGTCTCGCCCTCTTCCAGAAGCCCCACCGTGACCTCGACCGCACCGGCAAGGTCGAGGACTGGCAACTGGTCGTCCGGGTCCACGGTCAGCCGCTCAGGGCAGTGCTCGATCAGGTCTTGGCGACGATCAAGAAGGCGGGCTACAAGGCGTCCGACCTGTCACGAGGTCGAGAGAAGCCGTTCCACCTACCCGAGAGCCTGGGCGTACGCCTGGGGCTTCTTTTCCTGGCCGTAAAACCCCTACGGAAGGCCTCCAGAACGTCGGCCATCTCGGAGCAGATTCAAAGCATGACCGACGAAGAGGTGTATTATTGGTTCAGCAAGGCCACACACGGTCGGACGGCGACACGATCGCAGCGAGCGCTCCGAGTGCTACTGGCGGAGGAGTGAAGTGCTGACAGGTTTTTCGATTCAGAACTTCAAGAACCTGGAGTCGGTGCCGGCGGATGGATCACTCATCCCTTTCGGTCCCGTGAACGTGCTGATCGGGCCGAACGGCTGCGGCAAGTCGTCCCTCCTTCAGGCAATTGATTTCCTCCGTGCATTCTTCCGGTCCTCTGTGGAGGTCTACATCAAGGAGCGAGGCTGGGAATACAAAGATCTCCCTAACTTACGCCAAACGTCGAAGACTATTCGGTGGGAACTCACGGCGGAACTCGGGCCTGACAGCTCAGGAATCGGCGCTGGGCAATATCACTACACGGTTACACTCCAGCCACGTCTCCATCTGGGCATCGGTCTGGAGATACTCAAGTACACGCCAAACGGTGGCTCCGAATTGGTGCTGCTCGATCGCGATGGGCGTGAATGGAAGATGCTCAACCGACAGTCCGGAACCAATGAAAGTTTTCGTGCGATCGGGCTGCCGGCAAGCGTCATCAGCCAGATGGACAGGGACGAGGATCGTCGACGTTTCCCGGAGATGCTTCACTTTCGGCGCTGGATTGAACGGTTCCGTTCTTACTTGATCTGGGACCCCAAGGTCCTCCGCAACCCAGATCGCGGGCCGCGTAGAGAACTTGGCCCGTCTGGTGAGCACCTGGCGTCAATCGTTGGCCATCTCAAGGACAAGAAGCCGGACGCATTTCGGAAGCTAGTCTCCCGCCTCACCCGGCTTTTCCCGTCATTGACCGGACTCTCCGTGTCGGGCCGTGGCTGGGGTTGGCGTGAAATCATGCTCCAGGAGGGCCAAGGAACCGGCGCAGCCTCGTACAACAGCCGCCAGATCAGCGATGGCGTCCTGCGGCTTCTGGCGATCACTTCTCTGCTTTACCTCGACGAGATTCCTTCGCTGATCACTCTGGAGGAACCGGAGAACGGTGTCCACCCCCAACTCGTACGGGAGGAGATCCAGATCCTCCGAGAAATCACCCTGCGCAAGCCGCCCAATGAGTGCCAGGTATTCTTCACCACGCACAGTCCCTACGTGCTGGACGAGTTCCTGCAACATCCTGAACAGGTCTACTGCCTTGACCGCCCAAAACCGTTGGCTGGAGCCACGATCCAACGATTGAGCGACTCGGCGCAGGTCAAGATAGCCCGGAAGGCTTTCAAGCAGTCGCTCGGCGAAGCCTGGACGAGCGGCCTGATCGGGGCCACCGCGGGGGTCCGGTATCCATGAGCACCAAGGTCGGAATCATCGCCGAGGGTCCCATCGACCATGCCCTGCTCCCCGTTCTGCTGGAGCGGATCGCGCGGGATCGAGCGAACTACGACTGGCCCGTCGCCCCAGATAATGTTGCCGAGTTCTTTCAGATCCGCAAGCGAGGTCACGGTGGCGTCCTGGAGGCCGTCCGCAACTTGGTCTCTGCGCTCTCCACCCAGGACTACGGCCATGCGTTTTATGTGATCCTCCTGGACCGGCGGACCCGGGCTGTCCAGCGGGAAGTCCGTAAGCTCCTGTCGAAACACGATCGCTTCATTCTGGGGATCGCCATCGAGGAGATCGAAGCCTGGTGGCTGGCGGACCGGACAAACACGCTCGCATGGACAGGACTTTCGTCGTCACTTCCCGCCACGTGTCGGTTTGCCAAACCTCGCTATCAGAGCGAGCGGGACGATGATCCGAAGCGGACGATCGATGAATTGACCCAACTTTCAGATCGCTTCGATCGCTATTACGGCAGGGGAAACCTCGAACTTGCGAGAGAGTTCGTTGAGAATCACTGGAAAGACCACGCCAGGCTTGATGACCTGCGGACGCAATGCCCCCGGGGGTATGTGCCATTCGAGCAAGCCGTCACGAGTGAGTTCCGATCGGCCGCAAGGCGAGCCCGGCGGCTCTTCTAACCACTCGGCTCCACGTGTGGACCTGCAATGTCGAGTCCCAAATTGCTCATCGAGCAGTGGCTCCCAATCGAGGCGATCGGTGCCGAGTGCATGCGGGAGCGGGGGGCGTCGTCGGCGTTGCCGCCACTCTACTTCCTCCATGTCTGGTGGGCACGTCGTCCATTGACGGTGAGCCGGGCGGCAATCCTGGCTAGTCTGTTGCCTGCGTATCCTTCGGACGAAGACCCGGATG
>JBAUOX010000788.1:0-13398 GCA_049579985.1 Isosphaeraceae bacterium
TTGAGGGCGACCTCGTCGGCGCAAGCTCGAATGTAAACGTCCTCGAAAGGAGGGCTAGCCAGCTCGCGGGCCGTAACAATTCCTGTGGACTTGGGAATGAGTGAACTCTGCAGCCTCGAAACTTCCAAGGTGGCGCCGAACCCGTGACACCGGGGTGAAGGCTAATACCGAAGAGGAAGAAACAGTCAATCGCACTCTTCGGGTCGCCGGGGTATGGGAGGCAGCACGCGAGCACAGTCCAGCGGAGTCAATTGGGGACCCTCTGGATTCCCACCTTAAGCCGTTTTCCTTTGGTGCAGCAGCCCCCGCCGCGAAACCATAAGCAGCGGGGAGGGATTCAGAGGCGCGCATGAGGCCGTAGTAAGCGATGACCCGTCGGGACAACATAACCCGATGGCGAGCCAAGGGCCTCTGGATGGACGTGTTTCAGTTGTTGGGGGTCGTGCCACATTGAACCGAGAGGTTCTCGAACGGGTAATCCCTTCGGGGATCACGTATTCCTGGGAGCTGCAACTGCGGTGGCGTATAAGACGGCCTCATGAGGCGGATGTGGACGGCACTTAAGCCCCGGGATGTCGTCGAAGGTCGCCACTGCATCAGAGTAAAGGTGACAGCCACCAAATCTGCGGCCCACGCCTCGGTTGAGCACGTGGAAAGCCATCCCTCCCCGGAGAATGTCGCCTCGGTCGTGACATTCACGTCAATTTGGTGGCTGTCACCTTTTCACCTCCCCAATTTGGTGGCTGTCACCTTTTCACCTCCCATCGCCCGCGGCCACGCACCCCTCCAGGTCGGGCGAGTAGGCGGAGAAGCCCGTCGGCGTCGGTTCTAGGATGATCAGGTATCTCATGGCACCAACCCCGCCTGCCGGAGGATGCTCCGGAGCGTCTTCGGGGCCAGGACCTTCGGCGGGTGCCCCGCCACGGTCACCAGGCCCAGCTTGGTCGGATGCTTGAACTGCCGGTGGCTCGACCGCTTCCGATCCAGATACTAGCCATCGGCCGCGATGAGCTTGATGACCTCGCGGACCGTCACGGCCTCGCCCAGCGCATAGTCAGTGGCACCAGCATACACCTACAACGTTGCAGTTTGCCGGTGACACTGCAAGGAGTCTTCCACCTCCGCCGCCTAACGCCTAACCCCAATACCGTTGAATTAGCTGTAACCTACTGTCGCGGTGGAGATTGCGAATTCGTCCCCCCCTTGCGAAGAGGGTAGGGGGGGTGATCTTCCGGCCGAGGTCTGCGGGATCGCCTCGCCCAGAAACCCCCCTGTATCCCCCCTTCGTTAGGGGGGAATAATTGGAAGCCCTGTTCCGGACGTATCTTACGGCTAATTCAACGGTATTGCGCCTAACCCGGTGGGCGTCTTGAAAGTTGGTGGAATTTTTGTACACAAGAGGGATCGCGAAGCAGAAACGAGGACGCAGCTAGAATCAATTACTAGCTGCGTCCCCGTTTCCAGTCCCTGAATGCCACCCCTCAGGGAGTATACAGCTTCAGCAGGTTGATCAGGTCGTCTCTCATGTGTTCAAGGCAGCTTCGTCCCCCCGCGATAACGCCCGCCGTTTTGGGATCTTCGCGTTTGGAGATCATCTCGGCCTCGGAATCCACGGCCGTATCAATCCACTTCCCGATCGCCAGCCTCAGGTTCAGACAGGCCGTGTGAAGCATCCTCAACTGGAGCACACGCGCGGCCTCACCGCTTGCGATCTCCCAACCCTTGAGTGCCTCGAGGAATTGGCGGAAGGCGAAAACCATCTGTTTTTTCGCCTCTCCGTGCATCTGCGAATTCAGGTCACCGCTGGGTCCGCCCGGGGGCTTGTCCACTGTGAGGTCGAACGCCGGATTCCTTAGTCCATCTCTGAGCGAGCTCAAGACCTTCTTCAACCGGTCAGCGCGCTCGGATGCTCCGTGGATGTTCTTTCCGCGCAACTCCTGATCCAGGACCTGTTGCACGAGGTTTGAAAGCTCCTCGAGCGTCTTCTTCAGGCTGAGATTAAACACATGATCTTTGCGCTTGTGTGGTCCCATAGTGCACCTCGAAGCACGCTCAGACGGCAAGAAACGAACCGGTCGACGGCTGGCGGACGAGCCCGGGAGGAATGGCGTGCGCCATCAGCCGGGATTCGAAACCGGCGATCGAGCGGCCTTGCCACTTTGTCTTCACCAAGTTTCACCCCCAACCGAACCGCCTTGAACCGCGATGATGTCGATCGCTGCGCTGGATTGTCCTCTTTCTGATCTCGTTTCTCAACGCGCATCGGGGGGCCAAGGGGGATATTATGAATAGTGAAAGTGATCCAGGCAAATTGGGCAGTTTATCTGTGTCTTCCTATTCCCCCTGCTCTATGAGGGCAATTCACTAAGTGGATCGCCGCCTGGATGTCGTCGGAGGTCAGGTTCGGGTAGTTCTTGAGAACTTGCTCGTGAGTCCAGCCTTCGGCGAGCAGTTCCATCAGGAGCTCGACGGCGTTCCGGGTCCCCTTGATCACGGGCTTTCCCACGAGCACCTTCGGGTCGACCGTGATGCGATCTCGCCAGTTCATGGGGTGACTCCAGAGGGATTGAGGTTGCGGCAGTCAAACCAGCCGAACCTGGGACTCGCTGATCTGATCTCGATAACTTGATGACATCATAGACAACTCCGGGGGAATCGCGTGCGGTGACGCCCGAGCGATCCGCTGGCGTGTCTTCGATTCACGCCCGGCTCGAGAACCAGTGGTTGGGCGCGAGGTGGTTCGATCCGATCAGCCAGGGGACCGCTCGCGGATCGCCGCTCCAGCTTCCGGCGATCTGCAAGGCGGTCCTGACCAGGTCCAGCGTGAGCTCGGGGACAGGTCCGCACCAGCGAATCAAGGTGTCGCCAAGGGCCAGTGGGAGAACCACGCGACGAAGCGGTCCTTCGGGACCGAGTGGAGGAAGTTCGACATTGCCCGTAACGAACAGTCCCCCGCTCCCGGCCGCGAGCTGGTCGCCCACATACCAGCGGGCCTGTTCCTTGTCCCACGGGCCGTCCCAGGTGAAATGATCGCGGAAGACGAGAGCTCCGTCCCGGCGAACTTCGAGATCCTGCACAATCCGCTCGAACTGATGGAATTCGGCCTCTTGACCCACGCGGGCGTAACGCCCGGGAGTCCAGATGTCGCCCCAGATGAGCCTCGCGCTGCGGTCGAGATCGATCTCGGCTTTCTGGTGGCAGCGACAGCCGCGAAAGGGGATATTGGGCCCGGGAAGCAGAACGAGCTGGGAGTCCGCGGCGGCCTTCACCCGCCACTGCTGGGTCGCGAAGCTGCGGACTGCCGGATGGATCCGGGTCGACGACTGTCCGGTCACCAAAGCGCAAGAGCCAGGCCGCGCATCGATCTCCACCAGGTGCCCATCGCCGTCGAGCAGGCCGGCCGTCGGGTTGAGCAAGTAAACGAGCGAGGCAAGCTCTCCGGGAAATTGAAACGGAGGCAATACTTGCGGAGGGGAACTTGCTGGTAAGTCGAACCAAAGCAGGTCCGCCCCTGCTGTTCGACCAGAGTGAGATGAACGCCGCCGATTCGGCCCGACATCCGATGGCCGGCCAACTGAGCGTGATCAGCTTCAGCGCCCTGGTCCGGAGTCCAAGCGCCGCGGCAGGTTCAGGCAATGGCGGGGTAGCTTCTTGACTCGCCGTGTCTTGGCCGTTAAGTTGAGAACTAACAAGGAATTACGAATATGAGCGTTGCCGGTGGTAGGTCTACGCGCCGGGATGGCGCAAGCGCCTGGCCCCCGTTTTGCTTCAACGACCGAAGAGAGAGCCAAGACCGGGGATCGGGGGACGGAACCCCCTCCGACTGTCGGTGCCGGTTTCGTCCGGCGAGCTTCCGGCCCTGTCAAGTCATCTGTGCTGTCGTTGATTTTCTTGACTCGTTTGAGGAGTCTTCCAGTCCGATGTCCACCACGCCCAAGTACGTTTACACCTTCGGTAGCGGTAAAGCTGACGGCCGTTCCGACATGAAGGATCTGCTCGGCGGCAAAGGTGCCAATCTCGCGGAGATGAGCTCGATCGGAATTCCCGTTCCTCCGGGCTTCACGATCACCACGGAAGTGTGCCAGGATTACTACGCGGCGAACAGGACCCTTCCGGAGGCCGTGAAGCCCGGGGTCGAGGCCGCGCTCAAGCAGGTTGAGGCGCAGACCGGCAAGAAGTTCGGCGACGCGTCCGACCCGCTGCTGGTGAGCGTCCGCTCCGGCGCGGCACTGTCGATGCCCGGGATGATGAACACCATTCTCAACCTCGGGCTCACCGATGCCTCGGTCGAGGGGCTGGCGAAGAAGACGGGCAATCCCCGGTTCGCGTACGACGGCTACCGCCGGCTGATCGACATGTTCGGCTCGACCGCCATGAACGTCGAACACGAAGCGTTCGAGCATGAGCTCGCATCGCTCAAGAAAGAGAAGGGCGTCAAGCTGGACACCGAGCTGGGCCCCGACGACCTGAAAGAGCTGGTCAAACGGTACAAGGCCGTTTACACCAAGCACGTGGGCGAGCCGTTCCCGCAGGATCCCAAGGACCAGCTCTGGAAGGCCATCATGGCGGTCTTCAATAGCTGGATGGGCAACAAGGCCGTGCAGTACCGCCGGATCGAGCGGATCACCGGGCTGAAGGGCACGGCGGTCAACGTTCAGGCCATGGTCTTCGGCAACACCGGCAACAACTCGGGCACGGGCGTGGCGTTCACACGAGATCCGAACAGCGGCGAGGACGAGTTCTTCGGCGATTACCTGATCAACGCCCAGGGCGAGGACGTGGTGGCCGGCATTCGCACCCCCGAGCCGATCACCCAGCTTCATACCGAGATGCCGAAGGTCTATCAGCAGTTGATGGACATTCGCAAGAAGCTGGAGTCGCACTACAAGGAGATGCAGGACATCGAGTTCACGGTCGAGGATGGAACTCTTTACATGCTGCAGACCCGGACCGGCAAGCGGACCGGGACGGCCGCCGTGCGGGTCGCCGTCGAGATGGCCAAGGAGAAGCTCATCGACGAGGCGACAGCGCTCAAGCGAGTCAGCCCGGACAGCCTGAACCACTTGCTCCTGCCCCAGCTCGACCCGAAGGCCAAGGGGGCGGTCGTCGCCAAGGGGATCGCCGCCAGCCCGGGCGCGGCCTGCGGCAAGGTCATCCTCTCGGCCGAGGCCGCCACCGCACACCATGAGGCGCACCCCGGCGACCCGATCCTGCTGGTGCGCAAGGAGACGAGTCCCGAGGACGTGGCCGGCATGCATCTGGCCAAAGGCATCCTCACGGCCACCGGCGGCAAGGCCAGCCATGCGGCCGTGGTCGCCCGCGGTTGGGGCAAGCCCTGCGTCGTCGGCTGCGATACCATCGCCATCGACGAGGCGAAGGGCCAGGTCAATATCAACGGCCAGCTTGTGAAAGTTGGCGACTTCGTCACGATCAACGGCACGACCGGCGATGTCATGATCGGCAAGGTTCCGACCGTCGATCCCACGATCTCCGGCCATTTCGCCGAGCTCATGTCCTGGGCCGACAAGGTCCGGACCCTCAAGGTCCGCACCAACGCCGACACGCCCGAGGATGCCGTCAAGGCCCGCTCGTTCGGCGCCGAGGGAATCGGCCTGTGCCGCACCGAGCACATGTTCTTCGAGGGCCAGCGAATCGTCGACATGCGGAAGATGATCCTCGCCGACGACGAGGAGGGGCGGAAGAAGGCCCTGGCCGGGCTCCAGCCTTACCAGAAGCAGGACTTCATCGGCATCTTCGAGGCGATGGACGGCCTGCCGGTCACCATCCGCCTGCTCGATCCCCCGCTCCACGAATTCCTCCCTCACGATGAGGCCGGCCAGGGCGAGGTCGCGCGCCAGCTCGGCATCCCGATCGAGAAGGTCAAGCGCCGGGTTGAAGAACTCCACGAGGCTAACCCGATGCTCGGCCTGCGCGGCTGCCGCTTGCCCATCAAGTTCCCCGAGATCGGCGACATGCAGGTCCGGGCGATCCTCGAGGCCGCCATCGAGGTCAAGAAGAAGGGCAAGACCGTCCTGCCCGAGATCATGATCCCGCTGATCGGCACCGTCGAGGAGTTGATTTTCCTCAAGAAGCGGGCATTGGCCGTAGCCGAGGAGGTCTTCGCCAAGGCCGGCGCGAAAGTCGATTTCCTGATCGGCACGATGATCGAGATCCCCCGCGCCGCACTGGTCGCCGACCAGATTGCCGAGGAGGCCGAGTTCTTCTCCTTCGGAACCAACGACCTGACCCAACTCACATTCGGCTTCTCTCGCGACGACATCGGCTCGTTCATGCCGGCCTACATCGAACAAAAGATCCTGCCCATCGACCCGTTCCAGACCCTGGACCAGAGGGGCGTTGGCCAGCTTGTCGAGATGGGCACGGCCAAGGGCCGCAAGGCCCGCAAGGAGAAGCACGGCGAGCACCTGAAGGTCGGCATTTGCGGTGAGCACGGCGGCGATCCCGACAGCGTCGTCTTCTGCCACAAGGTCGGCATGGACTACGTTTCCTGCTCACCATTCCGCGTTCCCATCGCCCGCCTTGCCGCAGCCCAGGCCGCCCTTGCCGGCGGCGGGACGATCGCTCGCGACAAGTGATCGGATTTTGGATTGCGGATTTTGGATTTTGGATTGCGGAATGAGTGTTAAGCATCATAGGGCCGTCCGGGCAATTGCTCGGGCGGCCTTTCTGCGCGCTCCGGCCGGTGCCTCACCGGCCTGGATGCTCCTTGTGGTAGTGGCCGATCACGGTCTCGACGGCCCTGCGCCAGCGCTCCATGGCCCTGGACCGCCAGGCGTAGCCGCGGGCGGGACTGAAGGTGCGGCCGCCCGACTCGAGCAGCTCGACGGCCCCGGCGCGATCGCTCCAGAGTCCCGCACCCAGGCCAGCCAGGAGCGCTGCGCCCAGGGCCGTAGACTCGGTCTGGGGGCTGCGGCGGATGGGCTGGCCAAGCACGTCGGTCTGGAACTGGAGAAACGCATCCGACCTGGCCATCCCGCCATCCACCCTCAGCTCGGTGAGTGCAGCGCCAAGGTCATCCTGGACGGCCTCGATCAGGTCGGCGATCTGGAAGGCGACGCCTTCGAGGGTGGCCCGGGCGATGTCGGCCAGGGTCGTGGCCCGGGTGAGCCCGAAGAGTGTCCCCCGCGCCGAGGGCTGCCAGTATGGGGCGCCCAGCCCGGTCAGGGCGGGGACGAAGGTGACTTCGCTGTCGGGATTCCCCTGGAGGGCGAGAGCGCCGATCTCGGGAGCCGCGCCGATGGCCTCGAGGCCGTCGCGAAACCACTGCACGGCCGCGCCGGCGATGAACACGCTCCCCTCGAGGGCATACTGCGCGGGCTCGTCGCCCAGTGAGGCGGCCCGGGTCGTGATCAATCCCTGAGTCGAGCGGACGATCCTGGAACCGGTGTGGGCCAGCAGAAATGCTCCCGTGCCATAGGTGCACTTGGCATGGCCCGGCTCGAGGCAGCCTTGCCCAACCAGCGACGCCTGCTGATCGCCAGCCACTCCGGTGATCGGAATGCCGTCGGGAAGATAGTCCAACCCGCGAGTGACGCCAAAATCTCCCGCGCTGGGGCGAATCGATGGTAATAATCCGGGGGGAACCGCGAATGCTTCACAGAGAGAGTCGGAATACTGTCCCGTTTCCAGGTCCATGAGTAAGGTTCGCGACGCGTTCGTGACATCCGTGAGATGCTGCCTGCCGCCGGTCAAGTGCCAGATCACCAGGGTATCGACAGTCCCCGCGGCCAGCTCGCCCGCTTCTGCTCGCGGGCGGGCGCCGGGGACGTTATCGAGGATCCAGGCGATCTTGGTCGCCGAGAAGTAAGGATCAAGGACCAAGCCGGTACTGCGGGTGATCCAATGCCGCTGGCTGTGCAGCCGATCGCAGATGGCGGCCGTCCTGCGGTCCTGCCAGACCAAGGCCGGCGCGATCGGCCGGCCCGTCGCCCGCTCCCAGACAATCGTCGTCTCGCGCTGGTTGGTCAGTCCGATAGCCGCGATCCGATCCGCTTTCACCCCCGCGTCCCGCAAGGCCAGCGTCACCTGAGAGCCCACCGAGGCAATCAAGGCGTCGGCATCGTGCTCGACCCATCCGGAACGAGGGTAGCTTGGCAGAACCTCAGTCTGACCCTGTCCCGCTGGTTGCAACCTCGCATTGTACAGGACCGCCCGCGTGCTGGTCGTTCCCTGGTCGATCACCAGTAGATGGTCGCGTGCCATGAGATGTTCCCCGTTGATATAATGGCCGATTGCTCGAGAATAATCATTCGATTTGAGGCAAACCATGGAAAAGACGACGGTCTACGAACTGCTGGGCTTATCGGCGGAAAGAGTGAAGCGATGCATGAAGTTCTGATCATCACTTTGTTCGGCATCATGATGCCGCTGGTTCTGGTGCCGACGATTATCTTGCTGGTGCACCGCCAGAAGAAACGGGAGTGGCACCATCAGGAGCGGCTGCGCGCACTCGAGATGGGCTTGCCGGCCTCCGGCCCCGATCCCGATCGGGTGCCGGGCGGCGGGACCGTGACCGCGATCGGGGCGGGTGTTCCCATCGCCTCGGTGCTGACGGCCTGGATGACCGCCATCAGCGTCTCCGACTCCCATCCCGACTACATGCCGATCGTCGCGGTTGCGTGGGGATGCGCGTTCATGATCAGCAGCGGCGCCTTGATCACCAGCCTGGTCCTGGGAGTCTTGCTGATGCGCTCGAGGAAGCCCGCGGCACCGGAGCCGGTGGACCAGCTCGCGGCGATCAAGCCCGCGTACGAGCCGGACGCCTACGACGTGGTCTCTCGCCGCGGCTGATCGAGAGGGCGTTCTCTCAATCTCCAAGCGCGACAATCCCGCCCCAGCCCAGACGGCTAGAAGCGGCTCGAGCGGAATGTGAAACCGGGCCGAGACGATGGTCAGCGTATGGAAGAGGGCGATCAAGAGAACGGTCACGATCGCCGGCCACAGTCTTCCGCGGACGTCGCTGGTGGCAAGCCCCAGCCCGAGCAGGGCGGCCATCGTCAGCGCCAGATGGCTGACCCGGTAAACCCACACCCGCGTCTTGGGATTGGTCTCGTCGAACAGCCAGAAGTAGCGGAACCGGCGCAGGCAAAGCTGCCGGTACCTACCCGGGCGGTCGCGCAGCTCATCGATCGCCCGCCGGAACAAGATCCGCGATCGCTCGGGCTCGGAAACGGAACCAAGCAGCTTGAGGTCCTCACGGGTCAGGGCGATGTCATCGATGTAGCCCGCCTCGTGCCGGGCGGCCCAGAGCCTGCGATTGAGCGCGGCCAGCCCGGCTTGACTTTTCCCCTTCCCCTCGTCGAGCACTTGCTCCACGCTGGCGCGCACCACCTTGTCGGTCCCTTCGCTGAGTGTGCAATTCCCCTGCCAGAACGCATAGCCGAAGGTGCTCTTGATCGCCACGAGCTCACCGTGAACCAGGGCGTTGCGGATGACCCAGGGCGCGACCCCCGCCGCTGCCGTCAGCACGACCAGGGCAGCAAGCCGGGTTGCTTGGGCGCGGGAACCCCCTTGGGCGGACCTGCCCTGCACAATGGCCCAGAGAGCGCCCGCCCCCCCCAGCGCGAGGATCGGGTCGCACAATGTCACCGCCGCAAGCAAGGCCCCAGCGGTTAGCGCGCTTGCGCTGCCTCCGCTGGACCCGGTCCTGAATGCACACACAAGTGTCCATGTCAAGAGCGTCGCGCCGAGCAACGAAACTTGGACGTGCGTTGCGGCGTAGACGAGCGTGGGATGGAGCGCCGCGATCAGGCCGGCCGCGATGCTGACCGCACGCTGATGCGGCGCCACCTCGCGTGCCAGGCGCAGCACGCCCAGTACGAGGAGGCCTCCCAAAATCGCCTGGGCCAGTTCCAAGGTGAGCAGGGCTGCCGGCGTCTCTGCACCGCCGACCGCGTAAGCCAGGGCGACCAGGGCCGGATAGATGGGTGCTTGTTGCGACGTCGGGCCCCGGGCGCCCAGGAAGCGAACGGAGAACCCGTGCCCGGCCAGCAAGTTCGCCGCGATCTCGCCGTGCTCGTAAGTGCTCCGCGGCACATGGTGACTTTGCAAGATCAGCACGGCGGCGGCTCGGACGGCGATCGCCAGCAGGACGAGCCCGGCATCCTGCCGGCACTGGCGGTTCCTCATGAGACGCGTCTCCGCTTGCGCGCTGCTTCCGGGCAGCAACGGGCCGCAACGCTCGTCAGTGGCAACAAGGTCTTCGTCCCCGCGCAGGCCCGCTGATTCTGTGACAACCGCGCAAACCGGTCAATGCGGATCACGGTTGTTCCTGATGGCAGCGTTCCTCGCCATGGTCCACGAGATCGATTCGTTCCCGTCGTCACCCGGCCCACAGGTTGCTATGATCAGCCGGCTGTTTTCCTTTCTGCTCGCAGCGTATCTGCGAGGGCCATGCACTCGCTCTGGTTGGGATCCAATTCATGCATAGACTGGCCGAGGACCTTGAGCTGCTGGATGGCTTTCCTCCGTTCAGTGTCAACATCTACGTGATGGGCGGAGTGCTGGTCGATTCGGGAACCCGGTTCGCTCTTCGGAGAATCGTGCGGCAGCTTCGTGGACGCAGCCTGACGGCACACGCCCTGACGCATGCGCACCCCGATCATCAAGGCGCCAGCCACGCGGTGTGCAAGCTGCTCGGACTGCCGCTGTGGTGTGGCGCAGCCGACGCCCCGGCGATGGAAACGACAGGCGAGATCATGGCCCGGATGCCGCCCCACTGGCTCACTGCAACGGTTGGTCCACACTGGGTCGGTCCATCGCACCCCGTGTCGCGCCGGCTGCGCGAGGGTGACGAGGTCGGGGGTTTCCGGGTGCTCGAAACACCGGGTCATACGGCCGGGCATCTCTCGTTCTGGCGCGAGCAAGACCGGGTGCTCGTCCTGGGCGACGTCCTGGCCAACATGCATATCTGGACTGGCATGCCAAAACTGAGCGAACCGCAGAGAATCTTCTCGCTCGACCCCGCCATGAATCGGCGGTCGGCCTCACGCCTGGCCGAGCTGCAACCCCGGCTGACCTGCTTTGGTCACGGCCCTCCGCTGCGTGACCCACGACGGCTGCTCAAGTTCGTGAGCCGGTTCCAACGGTCTGGCGAACGCGCTCCAGCCGTGTTGGGGTTGCCTGAATGAGCCGGGTGGCTACAATTTGGCCCGCCCGGTTCAGCCTGGTGGCCAGGCGCGTCAGGGCTCGGATTGCCGAGCTGTCGTCGGGCTGAAGCAGGACGACCGAATCGTCTGGGGTCTGGTCGCACGGAGATCGTATCCGCCGATCGGGAATCCCGGCATCCTGAGAAAGGTTCGGCGAGTGAAGCGTAAGTTCGCGCGCGGCCTGATCTTGGGTTTGCTAATTGCCTTGGGCCTTGGCTCGGGGATCTTGCTGGTCTCGTGCCGTGACATCTGGTTCGAGAAGCGGGTGCAGGTGGTCGTCCCGGGACAGCTCGTGCGCGGAGCCTGGCAACGGCCTGGCCCGCTCCGCCGGATCATCAGTCGCGAGGCGATCAAAACGATCGTGACGCTCACGGCGATCAACTCCAGCGATCCCAAGTTTCGCGAGCAGGCAGAGGTGGTCAGGGAGACCGGGGTCCGCTGGGTCGTCGTTCCCATGCGAGGCTCACGAGCAACCCCCGAGCAGATGGCGCTGGCCGCCGACCTGCTGGCCGACCCCGCCCACCAGCCCGTATTCTTTCATTGCGTCGCGGGACATCATCGCACCAGTCTGGCCCATGCCGCCTATCTGATCCGGCATCGGGGATACACGGCAGACCAGGCATGGCAGGCGGTTTCACGTCTCCATTGGGCTCGGCCAGGTTCGGCCGTGGATCGCAACGACCGGTTCTTGATCGAGGAGTTTGCCAGGGTCCAGCGCTCGCTGGCTCCATCCCGCGAACAGGGCGTCTGGGAGATTGGCCATGAGGCTTGGCCGCATGCGACGGGGCAGGTGGTTCGCAAGGCTGATGGCGCTGGTTCTGGCGTTTCCCCTGACGTGGATCGGCTGGAATCAGGCGACGTACAACTTCGCGGTCCTTCAGCCGGGACGGATCTACCGATCGGGACAGATGTCCCCAAGCGCACTGCTGCGAACCCTTCGTGAGCACCAGGTCAAGACCGTCTTGAACTTGCGGGGACCGAACCCGAGGGATTCGTGGTACCGCGCCGAGGTCGCCACAACGCTGGCGGCCGGGGCGACGCAGATTGATCTGCCATTGTCGTCGTGCGTGTGGATGTCGCGGATCCAGTTTCGCACGCTCGTCCGGGTGCTCGACACCTGCGAGTATCCCGTCCTGTTTCACTGCGCCTGGGGTTCGGAGCGAACCGGTCTGGCCGCGGCGGTCGCCACGCTGCTGTCTCCCGGAAGCACGCTGGCCGACGCGCGCCGCCAGCTTGCGCTGCGGTACTTGTACGTCCGTCTGGGAGACGGCAGAATCATGGCCGAGCTTCTCGATCAGTATGAGAACTGGCTACGCGCGAGCCACTTCGAGCATCGTCCCGAGGTATTTCGCCAATGGGTCGCGGCCGGTTACTTGCCCGGAAAGCCGAACCGGGAGGAGTGGCCTTACGATCCGTCTCCCCTGGTGACCGTGACGCACGCGCCGCGTCCGCCGGAGCGAGGTCCAGCCGGCAGCGAGCGCGAGCACTCGATGATCGAGCCGGAGACAATCAAACGGTAATCGAAGAAACCCGCGGCGCGGCGAGGGAGACCAGGCAGAGCATGAGCAACAGTCATGAGCTGGCGATTCGTGTGCGTTATGCCGAGACCGACCGCATGGGCTTGCTGCATCATGCCAACTATTTTGTCTACTTCGAGATGGGACGGACCGAGCTGCTGCGGCAGCGGGGGCTGACCTACCGGGAAGTCGAAGACGCCGGCCATTATCTGGTGATCGTCGACATCGGCTGCAAGTTCAAGCGTCCGGCTTACTATGATGATCTTCTGATGCTCAAGACGACGGTGGCGAAAGTCACGCACGTCAAGATTGTTCACAACTACCGGCTCTACCGCGACGCCGTGCTGCTGGCCGAAGGGCATTCGACCTTGGCGTGCGTCGACCGGGACGGCAAGCCCCAGGCGCTGCCCGAATCGCTCCAGTAAGCCGGCTCGAGCACCAGAAGGGGCCGCCTGAGCAATCACTTGTCATCCTTGACCGGTGCGCCGAAGAAGGCTTCCGCCAGTGATCGGGGCCTCCCGCGAACGGGACTGAAGCGACTGGCTCCGGCCTCCCGGCCGCAACCTGACGGCTTGCCATGGCGAGCAGAAACGGCAGCATCTGCTGTCGCAACGCTGATTCCCCGGATTCTCAGGGCTGCATGCTCACGTTCGCGACGGAAGGCGCCTCGGCCTGTTCTACCGGAATCGATTCGGGCGCCGGCAAGGCGAGCG
>JBAUOX010000789.1:0-7294 GCA_049579985.1 Isosphaeraceae bacterium
GCGACGGCCCCCGCAATGCAAGCCGCTCCGCCGGCCGCGACCGCCGCGGGCGCTCCCAGCCGGCCGGCAATCAGGCCCGCAAGCAAGGCGCCGAAGGGGGCCATGCCCATGAACATCATGGAATAGGTCGCCATCACCCGGCCCCTCAGCTCATCGGGAACCATCGCCTGGATCAAGGTGTTCGATGCGGCCGCCTGGACGATCATGGCAAAGCCGGCCGGTACGAGCAGTGCCGTTGACAGCCAGAACGACCGCGAGGCCGAAAAGGCGATCAGGCTGGCTCCAAACCCCGCTGCCGCCCACGCAATCCACCGTCCCAGCCCGCGCACTTCTCGCCGGGCCGCCAGCACCAAGGCACCCAGCAGGGCGCCGAACCCGGATGCTCCCATCAACACGCCGAGTCCCCAGGCGCCGGTGTGCAAAACCTGGTCGGCGAAAATCGGCATCAATACCGCATACGGCATACCGGCCAGGCTCACCAGGCCAAGCAACAGCAGAAGTGCGCGAATCGGTGCCGTGCGAGCCGAGAATCCAAGGCCCTGGACGATGCGGCCCAGGGGCGTGCCTCCGGCCGGCCGCGGCGGGATGGGCCTGGAGCTCATCAAGAGCAGACCCGCCAGTACCGCAATATAGCTGATGCCGTTGAGGAAGAAGCACCAGCCCTCTCCGATCGCCGCCACCAGCACCCCGGCAAGCGCCGGGCCGATGATCCTGGCCCCGTTGAACATCGACGAGTTCAAGGCGATGGCATTCATCAGGTCGGCCCGACCCACGAGCTCGACGAGGAACGCCTGACGCGCCGGGATGTCAAACGCGTTGACCACACCCAGAAGCGCCGCCAGGGTGAAGACGTGCCAGAGCTGGACTCGCCCCGTGAGCGTTAGACCGGCCAGCACAAGAGCCAGAACCATCGACGCGGTCTGGGTGCCAAGGATGATCTTGTGCCGGCTGCGCGTGTCAGCCAGGCTGCCGCCGGCAGGCGCCAGCAAGAAAACCGGAATTTGTCCCGCGAAGCCGACCAGCCCGAGCAGCACGGCCGAGCCGCTGAGGCGGTAGACGAGCCAGGCCTGAGCAACCGATTGCATCCAGGTGCCGATCAGCGAGACAAGCTGTCCGCTGAAGAAGAGGCGGTAATCACGGTGCGCGAAGGCCCGGAGCATGGAATGCCGGTCCGCAATCGAACCGCCTGCCGTGCGGTTGCCCCTGCCTTCCGCACCGGGTTGGCATTCCGAGCTCGCACTTGCCGGTTCCTTTCCCGCCTCCCCATCACTTGACGACATTACTTCTCCCGGGACTCGGACTGCGGCATGACCATCTCGATCAGAGAATGAACCGATGAATGCGGGCCGCAAGATCCGTGCCGGTGAATGGAGTCGCCAAAGGTATCCTGCCGGCCGGCCTACCCGATTCTAGCAGCCCTCGTCCTGCGCCGGTTCGCCGGCTGAGTATCAAAGCGCCTTCGGAGGGAAGGAGCGCAATTCACTCGGCCTTTCGTTTTCGAGGCGGCCTGGCCGGGGTGTGCACGCTGGCATCGGCGAAGAGCCCCAGCTTGGCCAGGTCGCGGCATGCCACGAGGATTCGCCCGGCGAGAGCCTCGTCCTGGACCGAACGCGCAACCCCGAGCCCGCCGACGCAGAGGGCGAGGACTGCGAGCGCACGATCTTCCGAGACGTCACCGCCCGCCTGGCCATGCAGCCGGGTGGCGAGACCCTGGACGATCGCTTCGAAGCTTGCCTTGACCGATCCGCCGGCCCGCGCGACCTCGGATACCAAGGGCGGCAGAGGACACCCGTCCTCGGTCTTGATGAGGTGCGCCGGGCCCAGGTAGCGCTCCACGAAAGCCTCGGCCCACGCGCGGCCCGTAAGATGCTCGATAGGCTCGTCGCGCAGTGCACCGGCCGCCGCGGGCGCCAGCGTCTCGGCCAGAAGCGCCTCCTTGGAGGCGAAATGGGCGTAGAACCCTCCAGCCGTGAGCCCCGCCTCCTCCATCACCTTGTCAACCCCCGCCGCGTGATACCCCTGGCGGCGGAAGACTTTGCCCGCCGCCCGGAGAATCTTCGCCCGCGTCTGCTCCCTGTGACCGGCCGCGTATCGCATCAGCCAACTCCGATTGAATGCGCTGAACACCTTCGATTCGGGAGCTAGCTCCGGCCCGCGAACTCGAACTGGACCATCGGGCGCCGGCGCCCTCGAGGAGACGACCCCTTGCTTCGATAAGGATGGGCTCAATTGACCCTGGATTCCTTCGAAGAGAGAGTGCCTGGCCCGAATAACTCGGGGTGATTCGCGACAAAGTCACGGACGCTCGTCGCTGGCCGGCCTGTGATCGTCTCGACATCGTAGGTAAGGCGATCATAGCGGTTGTCGGCATGAAGGCGGGCCATGGTCAGCAGGTGCTCGAAGACATGGTCCGGCAAATTGCGGCTGCGCAGTTCCTGATCCCGCCATCGCTCGAGTGGAACATCAACATAGCTGATGGTTCGACGAAGTGCTTCGGAATACTCTGCCGCGATGCCATTCATGTCCTGAGAGCGTGGTCCGGTTAATTCGTAGGTCTTGCCAGTGTGAGCCG
Organism: Isosphaeraceae bacterium; assembly: GCA_049579985.1. Taxonomy (GTDB): domain Bacteria; phylum Planctomycetota; class Planctomycetia; order Isosphaerales; family Isosphaeraceae; genus Aquisphaera. The sequence goes on from JBAUOX010000789.1 coordinate 2,573, forward strand.
ACGGATTTGCCAGCACGGCCGCGACGACCTCTGCCACATCCCGAGCGTCGATCGGCGACGTCCGCCCGGTGCCGAATGGCAGTCGAATTGTAGCGTCCCTGGAGATCGATTCGGCGGCCCAGGCCGAGAAGAAGAAGTTCTGGAGAAAGACCGTGGCTCGGACATGCACCACAGGCAATCCCGACCAGTTCAGCACCTGCTCGGCAAGCCAATGCTGCCGCTGCTGGGGAGAATCGGTCATCTCGGTCAGGCTCATTTGCGACACGGTCATCTGTGAGATGTTCACGAACACCTCCAGATCACCGCGCTGGCGTGCAACGGCCGCGGCGGCGACTGTCGCCTCCAGATAAGGCGCAGAGACGCTCATGCCAAAGTACATCCGTCGACAACCCGCCAGCGCACGCGCGACATCGCCGGCACGGGTGAGGTCGCCGAGTACGACCTCGGCTCCCATCACCCGCAACGCATCGGCACGTTCGTCTTCGCGGCGAACCAGCGCGCGGACCGGCACATTGCGTCTCCGAAGTATCTCCACAACATCCCGACCCACTCCGCCAACGCGACCCCCGGCACCTGTGACAAGAATAGGAGCGTCGATAGACATGAATGCTACCCCAAGCTCAGCAATCGCGCCTTGCGTACCAGATTTCACCTGCTGCAGCTTCCGGGAGGACCATTGATCTGACCCGCCGCGAATAATATCACGCTCGTAATCTTAAAGCAAGGCTGATTCCGCTTGCCCTTTGATCAAGCACTCCGACGCACGCGTACCACCGCACGCGTACATCTTAATGGGCGGCGCGGGATTCGAACCTGCGACTTTCTCTGATCTTTGACGTCACCGACTCGCACCGTTTCGTCCAGGAGCGTCGAGAGCCATGCAGTGAAGGCGATCGATTCTTGATAGACTTCCAGTCGTTCATGATCGAACCAGCATTCTTTGGGCGAGTGCATGAGGTCCGACTCTTCATCTTGATCGTGCTCTTAATCCTCTTCCTAGTCGTAATCTTCCTCCTAATCTTACACTTCTTTGGAGACTTGTCGTGGCCATTCTGCCGTCGGTCCTGTTTACCCTTGAATCGAAGGTTGACGGGACACTAGACTGGCCGAATCAACCCGGATACCGCTCGTGGTTTCGCTTGGCGATCGTTGATCCGAGCCGCGACAGGCATGCAGCGAGTCCGTCGCGGAGAGCGTTATTGACCGAAGGGGTGGTCTATGTGGGACCTTGAGTATCTGTTGTTGTTCGGAGTCCCCAACAACAAGTGGGAGATCCTCGACGGTCGGGTCCGTTGGGCGTTTCCGTTTCTCGCTGGGGACGTCGCGCGGGCCCACTTCGCGGCCTGGACGGAAACCTTGCGCCGCTGGCGTAGTGGTGGGGAACCCACGGTGCACGAGACCACGACGGCCGACGGCTCGCAAAGGTCGATCGTCCGGTTCGACGGCGTCGAGATGAGCTTGTACCCGCGCCCCATCGAGCTCCGGATGCCCATGGACCTGGAGATGTTCGATGCTTTGTACCACTCCTTCTGGCGGCGGGATTTGTGGCCGGGCCAGGTGCCCGAGGGCGCGACCGGGTGGGAAAGTCCTCAGCGTCACTTCGACGTGCAGATCAACCTCTGGAAGCTCTTCGGCGAATTCCGCCGAGTGTCCGCGGGCGAGCACTGTGGCCGGGTGGCGATCGTGCTTGATGACCGAAACGCTGTCGAGCCGGATCAATTCTACTTCCAGTCACGACCTGACGAATGCATGATCGAGGGTGACTACTTCCAGGGCGTGCCTCGACTGATCGCCGAGGTTCTGTCCCCCTCGACGCGTGCCTTGGACCGTGGCCAGCGCATGGAAGTTTATCGCCAGGCCGGCGTACCCCACCTGTGGCTGCTCGACCCGGAGACGGAAACGGTCGAGGAGTACACGCCGGCGGGGCGTGCGTACTCCAGGACGGGCCGCCATGGAACGGGCGAGAGCTTTCGGCCGGCACTGTTCCCTGAGATATCGGTCGCCGTGGACTCGCTCTTCGATACGCAGGAGAAACGACACGGACGCCGCTGGAGCTCGACAACGCCCGAACCCGTGCCCACGTGGCTGTCGTCCCCGGATCAGCGCGTGGGGCTGGAGGTCCTGTTCTTCCTCGGGCATCCCGAAAAACGCTACGAGATCTGGGACAACCGCGCGCCATGCCTTTTGGCATTCGGTTCGCCCGCGGAAGCCGCGTTGCGTTTCGGGCATTTCCTCGACGACATTTGCAGATGGGAACAGGCATCTTTGCCCAAGCCCTGCCCGATCGAGCCCGGCGTCGAGGTCGCGGAGGTCGGCCGCTTTCGGCTGACTCGCCGAGAGAGGCATGTCCGCCTCGACGTCGCCGTTGATACTCGTAAGTACCGCGAGATGTTGCACGTCTGGACTCGAAGGGATGCGTGGGACTGGGGCGGGGACTGAGGGCACGTCGCACGAGTCGCCGCACTGTGGGTGAACCGGGAGAAGCCCGCCGTCGGCCGCTCTTCCCTCTTCACGGCGGCCTCGGCCATCCAACCCATTCGCCCGAGGCTGGCCTCTCCTGGTATCCTGAAGGCAGCCGGAAGGCGGTTCCCGTGTCCAGCGTATGGTCTTTGTGAACGACGAGACTCCACAGAGGGCAACACTATGGCGCGAAGGCAGACGACGTAGAAACCAGCCATCCCGGCCACTGAGGAAAAGTTGCGGGCGGTTCGGCTCGAACTATCCGAGCAAGAGCATGCAGCCCTGAGGATCGAGGCGGCCAAGCAAGAGACAAGCTTGGCCCGGGTTGCCGTGAGAGAATATCTCGCTCGAACGTAAAGGGCCTGGGAAGTGAACCATACGATTCTGCAACAGGCGATTCACGCCGCGCCTTTCCGGCCGTTCGAGCTCGTGCTGGCAGACGGTTCCCGGGTCGCTGTTCCGCACCCGGAATGGATCGCCTTTGCCGGCGGCCGGACGGCGATCGTCATCGAACCGGACGATCGCAGCCGCTTCATCGACGTGATGCTTGTAACGAAGCTCGAGCTCGCTCCACCAGCTCCGGCGGGGTCGATCGCTCCGAATCCCAACGGCGGGGAATGAGCGAGAGCATGGCGAGGAAGAACCGGCGATGTTCGGCCTCGTCGGCGACGTCTACAAAAACCCGGGGATCAAGTCAACGCGGTACGACTCGCCTTCGTGCCGCCAGAGGCCGCGGATCGTCCGCGTCTCGGACGACACGGCCCCGAACCGCTGCTCCAATTCGAGCAAAGTGTCGGCGACGGCGAGCAGGTGAACACGTAGTTGGCCTCGCGAATCATCGCTCGTCGGCGTAGAATGGAGATGTGCGGATCAGTGGGCCAAATGGAACCTACCAGATACACGAGGGCGAGAGATGGCGGATAGCAACAACACGACCTTACAAACTCCGCAAGGGAGTGGCCCGCTAGGCCAGTCGGGAATCAGCCCGAGCGGAACGGTGCAGCGGAGCTACTGGAACGAGTTTGTTGCGCCGCATCGGCCCCAGGCGGATTCCCACCCTCAGGTACCCTGCCCCACAGCGGAAAATGGCTCGACTGGTCGGCGGTGATAAGCATTGCGACCAGGAGGACGATCCCGGCGAGCAGGAGGTTCGTCGCCCTCCACAACTGACCAGCCTTCCACTCATTGGTCGCATACGTCCCGACTACGGCGACGTGGTAAGAGGACGCGAGCACAGCCTCTGTCTTGTTTTTCGTCAGCTCCGGGAAAACAATTGGTGTCGGTTCAGTTTTCAAAAACGTACGTGTTTAGCGTGTTGCCGACGCAACCTATTGCCCTTCAAGGAGTCACCGCCGGCGAGGCCGCGCAGCCCGTCGCCGTAATCCCTTGCCAGATAACTGGTTAACTGGCACGCTAAACACGTACACCGAAAACTGAACTGGCACCAATTATCGCGAGTCGCCCAAGACGACCAAACTTTATGATCACACCACCGACCAGATTACGCTCGATGAAGTGGAACTGATTGTCATTTAATAAACAATCTTTATGTTTTAATAATCGATGATGCGACCAACTTGCTGCGAAATTTGCCACATGACTTCAGGGATCATATCTCGCGTAGCATTCTGAAGCCGGTCACGAGCTTCTCTCGCCATCTGCATCGTTGGAAGGCGAAGTTCTGTCCCGGTCTCGGTCTCAATCGCTCCTTCTCGTTTCATGAGTTGCCGGACATGCTCGTAATTATCAGCACTCCGGTGCACGCTGCATTGAACAGAGTATGGAAGAACACCCATCTCAAGAGCTTGGCTGACGGTGACAGGAATAATCGTCGAGATTCGATCCAGGTTCACGGCATCAGTGACCTGACCGCTCACTTGGCGGTAGGCTTCCGACACGACTTGAGTTCGTACATCAGCAGACAGATCAGACCAGCGGTCCCATACGACAATGACTTCAACAAAATCCGTGCTTCCAGTTGTAACCTCGAAAATCACTGGGCCCTCTGGCTGCTCCTCATCTCTAATTGCTTTCACGACCGCCTCAACGAAACCGGCCGTTACATCTTCAGAACCAGCCCGGGGCCTAGAGCGAATACGTGCCATTGTTTCACACTCCCATTCTATTATAATTGGAAATGGCTCATCCTGCGTTTCGGGGGGTTGGCATGACTAGCAGTTCAATCAGCGCGCCCAGCAACGCTTTGCCCCGTTTTCGAACATTATGAACGAACTCAAAGAGCCCCAGGTAAAGAGGCAATTT
>JBAUOX010000790.1:0-5721 GCA_049579985.1 Isosphaeraceae bacterium
GTTTGACGAGGGCGGAGGGGGCCGGACGACTGGCCCCTCCTCTACTATGCCCTTTCTCGTTCTTTCGAGCAGGCAGGCAGGAAGGCTTTCGGTAATGACCAGAAAACGGACCTCCAATCAGGCTCGCTCCGGATCATAGGTTATATTGAAGTGTGTTGGCGAACTCTCGCCGTCAGCGGCCATACTCCTGACTGCACGGGAGAGCGGCGAGAAAGGAATCTTGCTTTACTTGTGGAAAGGGTTCCGTCGATGACCATGATTTCTGTACAGACGAAAAAATTGGTAAGCCTGACCGCAATCGGGATCAGTGTACTCGTATTGCAGCAGCCAGCCTCGGCCCAAGTTTTCTCCTCGGCACAAGCCGCCGGATCTCCTCAGACGTTTACTCCGACAATTCAAGCGTCGATTCCGGCCAAGACGCCTCCCGTGCCCGCCGCCAGTGCGCCGGTGGCAGCCCTGACTCCGACCTTGACGGTGCCTCAGTTCTCCGTGCAAGCCGCACCGATGCCCCAGGTTCAGTTTGTGCAGGCGGCACCGGCACCCGTCCAGACCTTGCAATTCGTGCAAGCCGCGCCGGCACCCGTCCAGACCTTACAATTCGTGCAAGCCGCGCCGGCACCCGTCCAGACAGTACAGATGGTACAGGCCGCGCCGGCACCCGTCCAGACAGTACAAATGGTGCAGGCCGCGCCGGCACTCGTCCAGACAGTACAAATGGTGCAGGCCGCGCCGGCACCCGTCCAGACAGTACAGATGGTGCAGGCCGCGCCGGTTCAGGTACAGGCCACTACGACACCAGTCCAACTGGTGCAGACCGTCCAGGCCGCGCCAGTACAGGTCGTCGTGGTGAAGAAGAAATGCTGCCTCTTTCACTTCTTCCACCACTGCGACTCTTGTGAGTGCAATTGATTGCGGCCGGGTCGCTGAGTGGGACTACCCCTACCCGACACCATAGGCGATGTCGGAGGCCAGGCCATGGCCAACCCGTCCGGGGCATTGTGCCCGAGTCACCCGGACGGGCATCGTAAAGTCCGGCTTCGGCCTTGGCTTGTGAAAATTATCGGTGTCAGTTCTATTTTCGGAGAAAATAGAACTGCTGCTGCTCCGAAAATCCGCCCCGGGATTGGCCATGTGGCGCGACAAAAACCCCCTCCCCGTTCCTGACCTGATCTTTGGCCACAACTTTTTTCAGACGTAAACTGCATTGCCCTTTGGACTAGCAGCGACAAAATCCTAACTAGACGTTTCCGACAAAAGTTCTGAGTGATAGTCTGGGACGGATAGGGAGCTTGAAAAGAACCAGCGACAAGTCCCTGTTTCCAATGGCCTTAGGTAGCTGTGGCCACCGAATTACCCATCAACTTCGCCCGATCAATATGAACGGGCGTTCAATTTTGTCGGAAACGTCAACTAGGCTTTATTCGGTATCGCATTGGTTCCACAAGCGACTCGAAGTGAATGTTAGAAACCCTCGGGAAAACCGATGTTTTCAAACTGTTACAGTATTTTCATGTGATTTAATCGATAATTCAAGCAAATGTACAGTATTATTGAAAATAGCTGCAATATTAATTACTGTAAGTACTTCTGTCAATAATGAGATGTGGGTAAAGCTCAGCCCGGCTGAGTCACTTTCCGGTGGCCATCCGCTTGGCGACCCGCTCCTCGACCCAGCGCTCGGGCCGTATCCAATTAATTATACATGGAATGTCGACCGCGGTCGTCTCGGTCCACCTCACGCAATCTTATGCGCCCGCGTCTCGTCGATGAGCTGACTGAGCCAGCTCATGTAGGGCGTGCCACCGGTGCCGCGCGGGTCGCGTTCGTGGGCGGCGATGTAGCGGATGGCGAACTGAAGGTGCGTATCGCGGAAGGCCGCGAGCGCTTCCAGGGCGTCGTTGAACGGCTCCCTGGCGACCTTTTCTCGAATGTCCGGCAAGGCCTCGACGTGCTCGATCAAGGCGCGGTGCTCGGTGGGCATGAACCGGCGCATGTCGGCCAGATGGTCGGTCAGCATCGAGGACCGGTGAGGGATTTTCAAAAAGGCCACGATTGTCGGTATCACGCTGCTTTGAGCCCCCGTCTCGCCGCGAAAGTTCAGGGGCGCGGTGTCGACGCCCTCGTAGACGACTTTCTCGAAGAAGCGGATGTATGGCCGGAAGGTCTTGTAGTAGAGCGCGGGGTCCATCTTTTCGGGAATCCTGCGCAGCGTCTCGACCTGGGCCCAGAGCGTGCGAGCGAGGGCGGCGACCGAGGCGTCGAGCGCTTGGCGATTACCCGAGGTCAGAGCTCGTTCGGCCTGATCGATCGCCTGCAAGGTTGCCGCGGCGAGGGCCTCGATCTCGACGTGAACCAAGATGAACCAGTGCTCGTCGTAGAGGTGCACGAAGTTCTGGATCGTGTCGATATTGCCCAGCGCGATCGGCCCGGCCGGATCGAACCGCTTCCAGTTGTACAGGGCGTAGCCGTCGTAACTGAGGATCGGCTGTCGTCCCAGGCGTGAGCAAACGTCGCAAAGGGGAACGGCAAGGTTTCGCGGCAAGACCGTGGCTGGTACTTGCCCGACCTGGTTCACGTAGGCCGACGCCAGGAACCCGAGCCGCACATAGTAGAGCCGCAGCGCGTCCAGCGGGACGGTTCCCTGTGGCAAGGCGGGAATCACCAGGCCTCGCGCCAGGGCTCGGAAACCTTTATCCTGCAGCAGGCTGGGCAAATCCCTGCCAAGCGAGTCGAGCGCCGAGAATTCCGAGCCCGCGGGGAACTCGACCAGCGGATCCGGCTTGGGTAGGAAGCCTCGCTGCAACATCGCGGGGGCGATCATGAGTCTTCACCTCGTACTTCCGAGTCCCGAGGTTTCTTCGGCCAACCGGGGTCTGCGCTGCCTGCTCGATACATATTTTCAGGCGAGTTTAGAACATCAGTTCTGTCGAAGTCTCGCGGGCCCTGACGAGCCCTCACACATCAAGAGTATCCAAGCAAGATGAGACGATCAAAGTCGAGTTTCCCGCGCTGACCTTGACCCTGATCGCGGTGGGTCAGGAAGCTCTCTTTCGAAGCCTCTTCCCTTTCCCCGAGGTTGCCGGTTTCAATCGCATCTCATACCAGATGACGGCCCAGGGCCACCCAAAACTGCGCGCATTGCTCAAGCGAGGGCTCGTCTACGATCGCCTTCTCGTCGAGAGTGAGCCAGACGGATACGCGGAGACCCATGGGCTGAACGTCTATGGGTTTCGGGGGCGAGATTTCGCCATCGACCCTTCCCCCGGCCAGCGTCGCGTCCTGCTCATCAGCGACAGTGTGACCGAGGGGATGGGTGCTCCGGATTCCGCCACGATCGCCTGTCAACTGGAGCGGTTGCTGGCCCGCGATGGCGACCGCGCCGAGGTCATCAACCTCGGGGTCATCGCGGCTACACTGAATCACACGATGGTTCTGGCTCGTGATGCGATTCCGTTACTCAGGCCGACCGACGTGGTGATCGTCCTTTACGCCAACGACCTTCCCGCCCCTCCTTACGCCCCGAGCTTCGATCGACCGGGCCCGAGTTTCGAACGCTCAAAAGAGATCTGGTGGATGCCCAGGGTCGTCGCGTTGTTCCTGCGTTACGCGCGTGACGAGCCGATTTGCATCCGCTGGCTGAATGCACCGATCCGCTTCTTCCCCCCCGCGCCTGATCCCGCCAACCCTTGGAGCCGACCCACCCAGCAGCCAGGCCGGCTCGAGCCCGCGCTGCATCATGCGATGATGGCAGGAACACTCAACCCTTGGCTCAAGGCCCAGTCTGACGACTTGCCAGGCCAGCTCGGGCATGACTTCGCGAAGGGAGGATCGCCCGTGCGGCATTTGACGCGTATCGCCGAGGTCTGCAAGTCGGTGGGATCGCGGCTGATGGTCGCCTATGTTCCCTTCTGTGGTGTCGTGAGCCGGCGCTATGTCCCGTCTCTGGTCGAACTTGGCATGGACCGAACGACGGCCGAGGCGCTCGCGGTCGATCCCATCTACCGTCGTCAGAACCGTGTCACGACAGGGGTGTGTACCTCCCTGGAACTGCCGCTGGCCGATGCGACCGCCGACCTCGTCCAGGCGGAAGCGGCGGGCGTACCACAATACTGGACGTACGATACTCATCCGCGCCCTGCCGGTTACGCCACCATCGCTCGTCGAATTCACCGTGCCTTGCGTGGCGAGGATCAATGAGGACGCAAGAGCCACCCCCCGTAGCGCCAGTCAAAGCCACCAGCACGCCGGCGAAATACCAGGCCGCCCAGACCAGCAGGTAAAACTTGGCGACCTGGAGTGACCGCGTTCGAGTGTCAATGTACCGCCGCCCGGGGCCTCTGTGCGGCCCTTCGCGGCGTTGCGGGGGGCAGGGTCAAGGCCGGGGCCGAAGTATCGGCCTGGTGCTTGAGGAGGGCCGGAAAATCAAACGCGTGATAGGGCTGCTCGGCGGCGGGCTTGCCGTCCTTGGTGGCGTTGGCAACCCAGAGCTTGCCGGTGGTCGTCTCGAAAAGGACCGAGTGCAGGTTCGATTTCATAGCCACCGGCCGGTCCATCAGGTGCAGCGCCCTTTGGGCGTCGATCTTGCCATGCTTGTCTTTCACCCGGCGCACCAGCTCGGTGTAGCGGTCGCCGGCCGAGAGCACCACGGCATCCTTCACAGCCTCGGGCAGCTTGGGGTTGGTCTCGCCCATGCCCACCACGCTGAAGGCGTTCCACGAGGCTTCCATGCCAACCCCCTTGCCGGTCTTGCCGTCGGCAATCACGAAGTAATATTCACAGGTCCGGGGATGATCATGAAAGATCGCGATCGCCTGGTCGAGCGTGAGCGCCTCCTCGAGCACGATCCGCATCAGGAAGGCCATCGGAACGCCGTCCCAGTGTCCCACCCCCTTGCCCCCCATCTCGCCGATCGAGACCTTCTCGGCGTTCATCCCGGTCACCGAGCCGACGAACCCGGCATACGTCACGTTCACGAACGGGATCTTCCCGACCGGCTCGGCCACCGTCAGCACGGCGTGCTCCTGGAGCCGCCAGTCACACCCGTAGTCGAGGATCCGGCCGTGGTAGAGCGTACCGTCTTTTGTGGCCGAGCCGCCGAGGGCGAACCCAGAACAGTGAAACAGCTCCGGAATGAAGTTGGCGACGATGACGTCTTGAACGTCCAGCCCGGCCCCGTCGGCGATTCCGCGCATCTCGTCGAAAAAGCGCTCGGGCACATGCTTGCGCTGCTGTGCGGCGATACCCGAGATCACCCGTTTGGGATCGAGCAGCTCGACACCCCCGAGCTCGATCTTCATCTCCTTACCCTTGACGTCGAACAGGTAATGAACATTCTCGCGGATGTCGTCGCGAAGCAGGGCCCCCTGCTGGCAGCCCATCTCGTAAGCCGTTCCCTTCAGGTGCAGGACGCGATAGCCGTCGACGTCCTCGAGGAACCCCGCGCCGCAATGGGCGATCGTTCTCGTCTCGGCGCGCGCCTGGCCATTAGCCAGCAGGACGATCAGGGTCAGGGCCGCGAATCGGGTCAACCTCGGGGCCATGGCTGGAGTTCCTTCCCTTGTTCGGGTGGGACGACGTTTTCAACAATGTCAAGACTTTAGCCCGCGGAATCCATGCTACTTCAGTGGCAGTGGAGGAGCGCCGTGATTCGGGCTTTAGCCCGTTGTCTTGACTCACTGATCGAGTCCGTCAATAGTGGATTCATGAAGCTCGTGGTCCAGA
>JBAUOX010000791.1:0-5806 GCA_049579985.1 Isosphaeraceae bacterium
CTCAACGTACTCTTCTTGCGGGCGTCGACCTTGACATTGACCACCGGACGAGGCGGGTGGCTCGATTTCCACCAGTCCGGTACCCGGACGACGAGGCCGCTCTCCTCGAAGACCGGGATGTCCTGAAGGAACCGGTACGCCTCGCGAGGGGTCCAGGCAAGAGGATGATAGATTTCGCCCGACTCGACCATCTCCTTGATGAGCGGGCTACGCTCAGTCGCGCGGTGGATGGGCACCAAGAGCGAAAGCAGTGCCGGTCGGTTTTTTGCGCCGGCGTACTGTTGAAGGGCCTTGCCGAGCGGCTCATGCTGCACCCTCCCCTGGGCCGAGAGCCTGGGAATGAAGGTCGCCAGGAATGCGAATGGGTGCTCCGCGTCGCGCTTGTTCTCCGCGAGGTGGAACGTCACGCGGCCGACGAGCCGCCATTGAGGGTTTCGCTCGCTGAGGTAGGCCTGGACCCCACCCTTGTAGTGCTCGACCTCGGCGCGGACGAGCGAGTCGAGCTCCGACCACCAGGTTGCCAGGACATCGGCGGTGAGGTACTCACAACCGTGCATGGGAGGCGCATGGAGTACCTGAAACGCCAGGTCGGTCTCGGATGGCTGCGGTATGGGCGGGACTGCACCAGCTTCCCCATCCGCGGGCGTCTGACAGAGCCGGGTCAGGTACAGACGGGCGAAGTCGCGCGCGAAGCCGAACGTCGGCGGCAGGCTCGACTGGAGTTCCGTCGTTGCGAGGTGCAATAGGCCGCGGGCTGTGCCCCCGGCGAAGGCAGCATGCACTCGTTTCCCGACCGCGCCGTCCAGACCGGCGCCATCCAAGTCGGCGGCCTCGCGGACGTGGAGATGGCCCTGGGGCGAGAGGAAGAGTTCAAAAGCCATGGGTGATTCGGCTGTCCTAACCTCTGGGGAAGTCGTGAGCGGCCTCTGGCGACGATCGCGGCATGACTCTTTGGAGCCTTCATCGCCGCTTCGCGCAGGCCAGATGCAATACCATTCTAAACGAGGTTGTCAAGTTCTCCTTCGTCGGCACATGCCAGGACTGCGCCCTGGTTGGCAGCTTTGGTCCAGGTGATGGCGGCGGGATGAAGCCCGTAGCGGTCGCGGAAGCGCGAGGCCACCAGGTCACGCTCGGGCTCGGAAAGGAAACCGAAGGCGTAAAGCGTCGGGCCTCCTGAGCTCTGCCCGGCGCCAGACAATCCGAGTCGGCCAAGGTCGGCGATGAGGCCTTCGGACTGGACACCGGCGTAGACGCTTCCCTGCACGGGAGCGAACGCGGCGCCGATGCGGGCCTGGAGTTCGTCGAGCGCCGCCCCGAACGCCAGGAGGTCGCGCTCGACGACAGCCGGAGGGATTCCCAGGAGCACCAGCCGGCAAAGTCGTTCCGTGACGCGATCGGGCAGGAGGGGGAGATCGTTAAAGGCCTGGAGCTCGTCATGGTCGAGGCGAAGCAGAGACTCGAACGGGCTGGCCCGATGCCAGGACTCTCGCGTACATTCGTCGTCATTCACGCTACCCGGGCACGGATGATGAAGACAAGCCGAGACAGCCCATGAAATCCTTTCTCAGGCGACTGGGCCGGATCCTTCCCTGGCTCCAGACGGGATGGTCGATCCTCGGGGTGACCCTGGTCATGGTCGTCCTTCTCGAGCTGGGGCTGCGCGGGATCTTCTTGCTCAAGGACCGTTGGAAACCGCAAATCCCCCCCGATCCGCGCGTGGTTTCGGAAGATCGCGATGGAAGGGCCTGGCTGCCACTTCACTATCGAGAACTCGAGGCCCTCTCGGACCGCTGGCAACCTTATGTCTACTTCCGCCAGCGTCCATTTCCGGGACAGACCGTCACTGTCCTTGCGGACGGGTTGCGGGCGACCTGGCAGCCACCGCCATGGCAGGGCGACGGCGAGAGGGCCAGGCCGCTCAAGATCCTCATGCTCGGCGGCTCTTCGCTCTGGGGTTTCGGCGCCAGGGATGATCAGACCATCCCGTCACTGATCGCGCGCGGACTCCACGAGCGAGGTGTCCGCGCCGAGGTCAGGAACCTGGCGGAGATCGGCTATGTCAGCACGCAAGAAGTGATCGCGCTCTTCCGCGAGCTTCAGCAAGGATATCGACCCGATCTCGTTCTCTTTTACGACGGCGTCAACGACTCGACCTCGGCCTTGCTGGAAGGACAGCCGACGGTGACGACGAACGAGGTCAACCGGGTGCGCGAGTTCAACATCTTGCAGTCGCCCGCGCGACTTGCGTCGGCCCTGGCCGGAAACTTGATCCAGAACTCCGCCTTGTTCCGGTTCGCCGGGTCAATGAGCAGACGATCTGGCGTGGGACGGGTCAAAGAGCCAAAAGCGCTTTCCGAGTCCGAGCTGATCGGCCTGGCGATGGGGGTTGTCCGCGGCTACGTGGCCAACGTGGAGATGGTCGAGGCTCTGGGAAAGGCCTACGGGTTCCGTCCCGTTTTCGTCTGGCAGCCAGATATCTTCTCGAAGCCGAAGCTTGTTCCTTTCGAAGCTGAGGAGAAGGCGAAGTTTGGATGGGCCAGCTCCTTGTTCACGGAAGTCCACCGGCAACTCGAGCGGGCTGACGCACTTGTCTCCAACCCGGTTTTCCTCAACCTGAGCGGTATCTTTTTGGAGGACGAATCGCTCCAGTTTCTGGACTTCTGCCACACGACCGAAGAGGCGAACGCCCGGATTGCCGGGGTGCTGGTCTCCAAGCTGCTCGAAAGCGCGATGGTCACCGGCAGTTCACGGGGCGTCGGGGAGCCGGGCACCGGCGCAGAGGTTGTGCAAGACCAACTTTTCACCGGCACTGAACGGGCGTGTGGTAGGAAAAAGTAGACATTCAGGCAGCCGGCAATCATTGGTTTCGGTTCGAGTTTCCGCTCTAACGCATTGATGCGCTTTAGGTTATCGCGATAGCGACTCTTCCGATACTCGGCCTGCTGGCGGATTTCGTGGTTCTCGGCTTGCAGGCGGTGGATCAGGGCGCGCAGCTCAACCACTTCCGGGCTCAAGTTCTCCATCGGGGAGGCCAACTCCGGGCGGAATCTCGGCTTACTCTTGCCGTGTTAAACTAATGCCATCTCGGGCGTGGTCACCCGCTTGCGTACCGAGACTCTCGATCTTCTTCCCTCGAAACCATGGTCTGTTGTGATAGCATGGGACATTCACTGTCCTGGGGATTCAACTCATGTCCGGCCCTTTGGATATGCTCCGATCCGCGATCGAGAAGGGCCAGGCGCTGGTCCTGGTCGGGGCTGGCGTGTCGATCGGGGCAACCAGGGGCCAGGTGGTTCAAGTCGGAAAGAAGAAGTTTCCCCTGGCGTCGTGGACCGGGTTGCTCCATCACGGCGTCACATTCTGCGAGCAATGGGTCAAGGCGGACCTTCCTCGTGGCTGGGCCAAAGCCGTGCGCGCCGAGATCAATGTTGGCGATTGCGGATCGCTGATCGGGGCGGGAACCAAGATCGAGGAGAAGCTGAAGGCACCGGAGGGCCTTTACATCACGTGGTTGCAGTCGAGTGTCGGCGCGCTCAAGATCGTCGATGACTCGGTCCTCGCAGCCATCGCGGCGATCGGGCTGCCGATCGCCACCACCAACTACGATCGCTTGCTCGAATCGATCACGACTCAGCCCGTAGTCAACTGGACCCAGAGGCACAAAGTCCAGCCTATTCTGAGAGGGGACGATAAAGGCATCATCCATCTCCACGGTGACTGGGACGACCCCAAGTCGGTTGTTCTGGGCCATCGTACGTACGCCGCTGTCGAGCGTGATCCTCACGCGCAGGCGGTACTTCGTGAAATCTTTTCGTCTCGGACCGTGCTCCTGGCCGGCTTCGGTGGCGGCTTGAGCGACCCCAATTTTGGTCCGCTCCTGAAGTGGGTTGCCGAGGCGTTCGCCAGCTCGACATACCCCCATTTTCTGCTTTGCCTGGAAAAGGAGCTCAAGAGCCTCAAGCTCGACCATCCCATCCAGCCATTGGACTACGGTAAAACGCATGCCGACCTGGCTCCCTTCCTGAGAAGCCTGACCCCTTCGAGAAAAGGTCCTCCTTCTCCAGATCCCAGCTCCCCGGGGACAAACGGGCCTCGCTGGCTGATCAATTTCCCCCGCAACCCGGGTTTTCTGGGCCGGGAGGACGAACTGACTCGACTGCACGCCGCGCTCTCAGGCTCAGGCTCCGGTCCGGTCGGCATCCGTCCCGCGGGCTCCGCGCGGGCGGCGGGGCTGTTCGGGATGGGCGGGATCGGCAAGACCCAGCTCGCCGTGGAATACTCGTATCGCCACCATGAGGCCGGTACTTATTCCGACGGGATCTTCTGGATCAACGCCGCCGAACCGCTCGATCAGGGCTTTGCCCGGCTGGCACGCGACCTGGGCGTGGCCAAGACCGACCAGGCGCTCGACCAGCAAGTCCGCTCGGCCTTCGATGCACTCGGCCGGTGGAAAAAAGCATTGCTCGTTCTTGATAACCTCGAGGACCCGGGAACCTTGAATCGGCCCATCGTCTCGGGCTGCATTCCGGCCGGGCTCTCGTGCCGGCTGCTGTTCACCACGCGCCGCCGTGCCCTGGGCGGATTCACGCCGGTCGAGGTCACCGTCCTGCCGGAAGAATCCGCGCTCCAGCTTCTGCTTCGCCATCCCAACCGCCAGCGGGCGATCGACCCCGGCGATCCCGACCATGAACCCGCGGTCGCCATCATCCGGATGCTGGGCCGCCTGCCGCTGGCGCTGGCGCTGGCGGGAGCCTACCTGGGAAAATGGTCCGATCCGGACAAGCCAGGTTTCATGCCGCTTTCCGGCTACTGCGACCGTCTGAAGAGGAAGGGCCGGCTGGCCATTGTGGATATCGAGGCGAAGAAGCTCTCCGAGAACGAGCTCCAGAGCATTCACTTAGACGCGGTCGAGGCCACGCTGCGCCAGCAATGGGACGCTCTGGACGATGAGGACGCCCGGAGCTTGCTGGCGGTCGCCGGCCAGCTTCCTGAAGCGGCCGTCCTACCGAACGAGCGGCTCGGGCTGCTGGCCGGTGTCGCGATTCGTAGCGACGACGGCGAAGGACCATCTTCCCTGGACGAGGCCCTGAGGCGGCTCGAAGACGACTGCCTGGTGGAAGAGCTCCGTCGCGACCAGGTGCGGCTCCATCCCCTGGTCCGCGAGTTCGCCGAACGGCGCACCCTGGCCAAAACCCGAGACGCGTTCCGCCTCGCCTGCGCCCGGCGAATGGCCGCAGCCTACGAGGATTACGCGACCCTCGAGGAGATGGCTCGGAAGCACCCGGGCGTGACGCCTCTCGAAGACGACCTGTTGACGGCCCTGGGTTTTTGCCCTTCGGATGACAAATCCGTTCAGCCGCGCCTGCAATCCTTGCTCCGCGTGCTCCAGCGCGAGTCGCACCACCTGCGCACCTGGGACCCCATCCAGGCCCCCGCCATTTTTCCTCAGCAGATCCGCAACCGTGCCTTCCTTCTGGGCCTCGAGCTGCTGGCACGCGGCGCGGAGACCCGGCTCGCCGGCCTGGGTCAGGGGCACGCCCTGCTGCGCTGGCGTGCCAGCCTCGAATCGCCCGCCCTCGTCCGTACGCTGTCGGAACATGGCGATGGGGTCAATGCGTTGGCGGTGACGGGCGATGGTCGAGTCGTCTCCGGCTCATCCGATGGCACGGTGAAGGTGTGGGACCTCAACAGCGGACAGGAGGAGCGTACGCTGTCGGGACATGGCGATGTGGTTAATGCGTTGGCGTTGACGGGCGATGGTCGAGTCGTCTCCGGCTCCGACGATGGCACGGTGACGGTGTGGGAC
>JBAUOX010000792.1:0-2756 GCA_049579985.1 Isosphaeraceae bacterium
CCGATCTACGACTCGAAGCCAGAGGCGATGGAAGCCTTCGAGCTCGACTGATCGGGCCGACACGACGAGGCGGGATAGCCCGGTCGTTCACGGTGACCGAAGCCACCACTGCCCGGCCGGTTCGCGCTCCGGGAGCGGGTTTCCGGGGCGCGGCTTGGCGGAAGAGCCGGCGGCGTTGCGCGACCCGTTGACAGGTTGGAATGCCGGTCCCATGATGAAGTGGAGTACCAAGGAACGGTGCGGTTTGCTACCAGGTCACAGCGGAGCATCGATTTCTGATCGCGCGATTCTCGATCGCTCACGGCAAACGGTGTGGCAGAGGAATTTACCCGATGGAAAGACAGTGCGCGTGCCGGATTGGGCCATCGGTTATGTCGCATCTGTCATTCGGAACTCAACACGAAGTCTTGATCGATCACAAGCTGTCATCCGGGATCTCACGAATCGGGAATGCACGGGCCAGTTGGGTGTTCCACCTGCCGAAGCGGAGCCGCCATGGGAATCTATGACCGCGAATATTATCGTGGTGAAACGGGTGGTCCGAGCTGGTTGAGCGGAGTGGCACCCTGGTGCAAGACACTGATCGTCATCAACTGCGTGGTGTTTCTGCTTCAGAACGCGCTGCGTGGTGATTCTCCTTTGTTCGAGGACTGGCTCGAGGCCTCGCCCGAGGCGATCTTTCGGCACGGCCGGATCTGGCAGCTCTGGACGGCAACGTTCCTGCACTCCGGCATCCTCCACATCCTGGGGAACATGTGGTTCCTCTGGCTCGTGGGCCGGGAGATGGAATCACTCTATGGGAGCCGCGACTTCCTGGCGTTCTATCTCCTGGCGGGGGGGGTCAGCACCCTGGGATGGGCCGTGATTGCGGCACTCTCCGGACCCGGCGGCATGGATCGCCACATGCTCGGCGCCTCCGGTGCCGTGATGGCCGTGGTGACTCTCTACACGCTCTTCTATCCCCGTCGTGAGATTCTCTTCTTCTTCCTGCCGATGCCGATGTGGGTGCTGCTGGGAATCTATCTCCTCTTTCCTCTGTTCGGGGACAACGGGAGAGTGGCGTACCAGGCCCACGTGATGGGTGCGGCATTCGCATTCTGCTTCAAGCTGTTCGACCTCCGCTGGTCGCGGCTGGTCACGGGGCGAATCCGCCGGCCCCGGCTGCGCATCGTCACCCCGATGCCGGTCGATCAACCCCGGACCCGGCCGCCAGGGTCGAGCCGGGCGGCCGGCGAAAGCCTGGGCGCGAAGCCCTCGTCGGTGACGGTCCTCCCCGAGGAGCAGCTCGATGCTCGCCTTGATGAAGTCCTGGCGAAGATCGCCCGCGAGGGCCGCGGCGGGCTGACCGAGGAGGACCATCGCGTGCTTCAGGAGGCCAGTCGCCGCGCCCGCGACAAGCGGAGCGACCGCCTCTGATGTCCATGTCCATGCCCGGTCCCCTCCCGCTGATCCGGGACGCTGTCCCGGCCGATCGCCCGGCGATTGTCGAGTTCAACCGCCTGCTGGCGGCCGAGACCGAGCACAAGGTGCTCGACCCCGCGATCCTCGATCAAGGCGTCGCTCGGGCCCTGGCCGAGCCCGATCGGCTGCGCTACCGGGTTGGCCGGGTAGCAGGGAGGTATTGCTACCTCCCCGCCCCCTCAGAACTGGACGTGAGGTAGGGTAGGCGGCTGACGAGGTATCGGCTCATGCCGGGGTTCGTGAGCCCGAATGCAACGGCAGTGACGGGTAACCGGCTGCGTCCTTTTTCATCCGCCCCCCTCAGAACCGCTCGTGAGTCTTTCGATCTCAAGCGGCTCGCGAGTGGTCTATGTTTTGACTCCCAAGACCGTTTCGGCGTTTCGCAGCTCGCGTACCTTGACGTCTGGGTCGTCAGACCACCTGTCTCCCTTCGCCATGTGGCGGGCTTTCCCCACCTCGGACTACTACGGAGACTCCGTGACCTTGGGGCTCGCGCCTTGTAGGCCATCCCACGTTTCGTTGGTGCTGAACGTATCGAGCGTGACGTAGGCGTCCCATTCATCCCCTTCAATGAAGTCGTTCTTCCATCCCACCACACCCCCGGAGCGAGGCCGCCCACGACAGCCACGACACACCCAGGCAGAGAGTGCGTCATCGAAGACGCGACGACCTTCCCCGGCTTGGGCACGGCGGACTGGTCACGCCCAGATGCGCCCGCGACGGAACGGGGGGCCACCTTCGCCCTTCCGGCCCTCGAACATCTGCTGCCAGCGGGCGTAGTCCTCGATGCCGGTGGTCATCTCGGCCCACGAGACGACGTGTTCCGGGGCCTCGGGCGTCAAGACTAAAGGTCGCTGGCCGGCGCCGGCGGCGGGCAGGGGCCCCTTGGGCGCGGGCGCTGGGACAATCGACCACTGCTGGTTCGGGCCCCCGTGGTCGGCCCACTGGCAGATGGGGACGTTGTCGGACGTCGAGCCCGGGACGTCCAGCGCCTTCCCGGTCGTCCTGGAGACGATCTTGTAGTAGCCGGAGCCAGCGTAGAGCACCCGCCATTGCTGGCTCGGCTCCCCCGTGTCGGCGGACTGGATGACCTGAGAGTCGTTCGTGGGGGAGCCTTTGGCGTCCAGCACCTTCTGGCTCGACAGGGAGACGATCTTGAGGAAGCCGCCGGCGACGGGGACCAGTCGCCACTGCTGGTGCGGGTTCCCGGTATCGGCGTTTTGCCCCACGGGGACGTCGTCGGTCGTGGCGTTCGGGACCTCCAGAACCTTGACGCTCGCCCTCGAGACGATCTT
>JBAUOX010000793.1:0-2819 GCA_049579985.1 Isosphaeraceae bacterium
GTTCAGACCAAGCTCTGGCGAATGACAGAGAACCGGGAAAAGCCGTCAATTCCGGACAATTGACTGATCTCCGAAACTTTTAGGTGATTCGATCGCTTGTTACTGTGATCCTTGAAGTTCCGTCAAACGTAGCGCTGTAGAACTAGCTGGGGCAGAGAGTTGTAGCCGATACAGTGCAGTCTGTTTATTCAGCCGAGATCTCCTGGCGGACTTTTGTCGGTAACGTCTTACATGGGTCTCAGCGTGGATTCGGGCGAATTAGATTCTGGGTAATTGGCGCAATCTGTCCAAGACAAATCACCCTATCCTAAACCCCGTAATTGGCCGAGTCAAAAATAACTCAGATAATTTAAGGAGTTTGAATGGGAGATTGGGTTGAATGATTGACGTAGATACCATGCATGCATGCCTACATGGATGTGTTAGGCAAACCGAAGTGCGAGATGGTGAGGAGCCCACTTCCCAGAACCAGCAAATGAATCGCGTGCGTCGAGGTGTTCAGGAGAGACCTGCCTTCATGTTTCATCGCGATTTCGGACAGCCGGAGTCCGCGATTTCGAGTATGTGCCGGGAATCATGCAGGAAACAAGCTGAAGCAATTTTCGCGCGGGTGTCAGGCATCGGCCGGCTCGTCGCCGTCGGGCATTCTCAATCGGTAGGAAGGATAGCGAGGGAGTCCGCCGCCGACGTCTTCCCAACTGTAGCCGTAGATGCCGATGTGCTGGAGACGGATCGACGTGTCGGCGAAGATCTGAAACCCGCAACGACGAGCGCGTTCGCAGAAGGCGAAGTCCTCGCCGAGATAGAGGTGGTTGCCGCCGGAAGGGATCACCATCGGAAGGAAGAACGGGGTTGTGGGTGGAGTGCCCCTCCAGAAGCACGTGGGGAGCTGTTGCCGGCGCTGGACCTCCAGGAAGACCTGGCGGCGCACGAGCAGGAAGCCGGCGGCCGCGTAGAGGATCTCGATGAGCCCTCCGCCTTCCCCCAGGGTGATCGATTTCTGACCGGGCAGGAACTGGGAGGACCACTCCCTCTCGACCTTCTTGGGGTAGAGGCCGCAGACGATCGGCAGGCCGTGCGACCGAAGACGTTGCACCGACTGGGGCTCGAAGGCGATGTCGGAGTCGATCCACATCAGCTCCTCGAAGCCGTCGGCTATCGATTCGGACGCAAGCCGGTTGCGCGCGACGTCGACCTGCGCGGAGCCGTAGAGACGGCGGACGGTATAGCTTTGAGCCTCCAGTTGCCGCAACGAGTACTCGCAATGCGGCTCGATGTGGCGGCTTGCCGGCACCAGAATCACGCACCGCGAGTTGTCCATCCGTCCATCCGTCTCTGCCTCTAAAGCCGTTGAAACGTGGGAGCGGGGCCGACCACAGGATGCCAACTCCGCGCAAGAGCACCACCCGGCGGCCCTCGCGAGACGTCCAGTCGAAGGGATCCTGAACTGTGTGGCCGATAGCCGGCAGTGTCCGCGCGAGCGAACGTATCTTGCGCGATTCGGTTCAAGGAAGTCCATAGCACGATTACCGGGCGAAATCAGTGAACAAACCGTCACCGCCGTGCGTATTTCCTGGTGCGAACGGCCGAACGGCCCACGGATACGCCGATGTAGATGCGGCCTTGACCCGGGGCTTTGAGATCGGTCCAATGACGGTATCCCGAATCGAGGAGCAGCCCATGACGACGATCACGCCCCCAAAGTCGGTCACGGTCTCGCCTGAACCAAGCGCGTCCATCTACGACCTTATTAAGAAGGACATCCGAGCGGACTACTTTCAGCAGAACTTCCCCAACGATGGACAGCGCTTCGTGGCGTGGTATCTTCGGCGAGTCATGCTGCGCGACAGGATCACAGCCCGTGACGACATCACCGACGGGCCAAACGACAAGCAGATGGACGCGGTGATCGTCGATGACGATGAGCGCCGCATCGTCATCGTTCAAGGCAAGTTCATCGGGGAGCGCAGCGTTGACGCGGAACCGCTGCGAGAAGTGCTGGGAGCATGGGCGCTTCTCCAGGACCTCGAAAGCCTTCAGCGCGATTGCAATGACAAACTGAAGCAGAAGTTGGAGGCTGTTCGGCGCGGCTTGGAGGACGAATACCGCGTTGACTTTGAACTGCTCACGACCGGAACCCTCACGCCTGCCGCACAGGCCGACATGAAGGCGTTCTCAGATCGCCTTGAGGATTCCGACGATTTCGCAGCAAGCCTGCACCTGATCGATACGGAGGTGCTGCAAACCCGATTGGCCGAAGCTGAAGCAATGGAGCTGCCGTCACTGGATCATGCGATCGTGGTAGACACGACGACAACCCTCGTCACGAAGGTGGGCGAGCGCCAAATTGTCGTGACGATGCTCCCTCTGCACGAATGCCTGCGACTGCCGGGAATCACGGACGGCAGACTGTTCAGGAAGAACGTCCGGCGGGGTGGCTGGGGTCGAGCTGGCAACAGCGAGCGAGCCCCCAGCGCGCCAGCCGCGGATCTGGGGGCGTCGCCCTTCCGGCGTCGACCCCAGCCACCCCTGAGCTGTGACCTGCGTTTGAACCATGCCGGTTCAGCCATCATCCGCGTTTACTCTGTGCTACAAAGTAAGTGGCCCCTTGGCGATCCCTCCGTGGTAAGCCGATGGACTCGATGGAAATGGACGAAAATGGTTTAAAACAGTCAGAACAAGGGCGACGCTCAGACACTTGTCGTTTTGTGACAAGAGCTTAAGAAAAAAAGCGGGAGGACCAGCGCGGGCATTGATGGCTCGCGAAACCTCAGAAAACTCTACTTATCTCTACCGCACGCCCGTCCAGTACCGGTGCA
>JBAUOX010000794.1:0-1563 GCA_049579985.1 Isosphaeraceae bacterium
CGCCGCCGCGCCTCGAGACGATCGCCTGAAGCGAAGAGAGACGTGTCGATCCCCCGCGCCCAGACATGGACTTTCTCGCCGGGTATGCCCAGCTCGACGACCTTGTCTCGCAGGTCGCAATTGACGGTCACGACCGCGTCCGCCCTGGAAAGCACGCTGCGCACGCATCGTCGTCGGCTTGCATTCTTTGCGAGGAGCAGCACGTCGGAGCCGCCGACGATCACGACCGAGGGAACCCCCATCACCCGCGCCGCTCGAACGGCAGCCTCGCCGTCGGGGTGGGCCCAGAAGGCGATCACGGCGTCCGGACGCCAGGTGGCCCGCAACCGCGCCACCGCGTGACGCATCGACCACCAGTAAAAGAGGCCGTAAAACCTCCGCAAGACCTTGGGCGAATAGTAATACCGTGGATGATCGACCGGGATGCCGTCGAGCGTGAGCGACCGCCCTGGGCCGAACCTGCTCGGCGCATGGCGTCGTCCGGCACGCAGCTCGTCCAGCCAAGAAACCGGCGCGATCACGTGCACGTCGTGGCGACGGGTCAGGGCGCGAACCAGGGAGTGATTGAAGATCCCCTTGGTGGGATCGATGGGACCTGGATAAATATTTGTAATAAATAATAGATTCATGTTGTCCGTCACGAAGCCGCACAACGTCGCCGGATCATGACTCATACAGCTCTCTATCGGACTCACCGGTGCGGAACGAAGCGAGCACGCTACCACGACTGGGTCGCGTCATTCGTTTCCCTTCCGGCCGGTGATGGTCACGGTGCCGAAGACCGTCCGGACCGGGCGTGATCGGGCCAATGTTCTTCTGATGCGGGCCGGCAAGCGGCCGAGTATGCTCTCGACTCCCAGAACCAGCCATCCCGGCAAGCGTACGAAGCGCCCTTTGCACCCCCCCCAGGGACTCGTCCCCACAAACCCCGCGGCGCGGAACAGGTCGCGCAGCTCTCGATACGAGTATTCCTTGAGGTGGAAGCCTCGCGCTTCCGCGTCGAAATACTGGGAAATGTCATGGGGACCCGAGTAACGATGCGGAGTAACACAGACGTAGACGCCCCCTGGGGCCAGTGCCCGGTAAATCTCGCCGAGCTGCTCTGACGCATCATCGGGATGCAGGTGCTCCATCAACTGGTTGCTGTAGGCCACGTGAACGCTGCCGGGGGGAACGTCGATCGTCACGCCGTCGGAGACGATCAACCTGAAGTTCGCGGGCGGATCGTAGGTGCCGGCGATCAGTTCCGAAACATCCACGGCATAGACGCGGCCGACTCGCAGGGCGATGGTCCGGGCAAGGTGACAGTCGCCCGGGCCGACTTCCAGATAGACCGAATCCGGTTTCAGGAACCGATCCAGAAAGCGGAGTTGCCGGGCTGTCCTCGCTGCCTGGAGCGCGGGATCATACTTCCTGGCGTTCTGAGGATGGTCGGAAACCCTTGAAAAGAGTTCGTCGTAAACCCTCCGATAGAGCTCTTTGCGTTCGGCGGGGGCAGCGGCGCGAAGTCGATCCGCGAGCTCACACTCGATCGCATAGTGGCGCAGCAAGGCGTCGCGACCG
>JBAUOX010000795.1:0-3737 GCA_049579985.1 Isosphaeraceae bacterium
GCGAAGGTCACGCGCGAGGTCGCCGCCAAGCTTGCCGAGCTGGCCCGATCGCTGGAACATTCCGGCTACACCCCCGACCTCGTCGCACATTTCCTGATGCGCTGCCTGTTCACGTTCTTTGCCGAAGATGTCGGATTGCTGCCGAAGGAGTGCTTCACCGCAATGCTCAGCAGGCTGCGGGAGGACGGCCGGATCACCGCGTTTCCCGACATGGCCAGCTCCCTCTGGACCACGATGAAGACGGGCGGTTTCTCGCCTATCCTCATGCAGTCGGTGCTCCGCTTCAACGGCGGCCTGTTCGATCAGGCCACAGCCCTTCCCTTGACCGACGAGCAGATCGGCCTGCTGATCGACTCCGGGCGGAAGCAATGGCGCGAAGTCGAGCCCGCGATCTTCGGAACGTTGCTGGAGCGGGCCCTCGACAAGAACGAGCGGCACAAATTGGGCGCTCACTTCACGCCCAGGGCCTACGTCGAGCGGCTGGTACTGCCGACGATTGTCGAGCCCCTCCGCGAGCAATGGTCCAACGTCCAGGCCGCAGCCGTCACGCTGGCGAAGGTCGGGCAACTTCCCGAGGCCAGAAAGGAGGTCAGCGATTTCCTGGACGAGCTCTGCAACACGACCATCCTCGACCCGGCGTGCGGCACCGCGAACTTCCTCTACGTGGCGATGGAGCACATGAAGCGGCTGGAGGGGGAAGTCCGCGATATGCTCCACAGCCTGGGCGAAACCCAGACGGTTTTCGAAGGAACCGGCCACTCCGTTGACCCACATCAGTTCCTCGGCATTGAGATCAATCCTCGCGCCGCTGCCATCGCCGAGCTGGTCCTTTGGATCGGTTACCTTCAGTGGCACTTCCGCACATTCGGCGCGCGCATGCCCGCTGAGCCGATCATCAAGCCCTTCCACAACATCGAATGCCGGGACGCCGTTCTCGAATACGACCGCAAGGAGCCGGTTCTGGATGCTGAGTGCAAGCCCGTGACTCGGTGGGACGGGCAGACGCTCAAGAAACATCTGGTCACCGGTGAGGATGTTCCAGATGATTCGGCGCGTACACTCGTGTATCGCTATGTGAACCCGAGAAAGGCTGAATGGCCAAGGGCGGATTTTGTAGTTGGAAATCCGCCATTCATCGGAAAATTGAGAATGCTGGATGCTTTGGGCGACGGATATGTAACGGCCCTGAGAGTATCTCATCAAGACATACCGGACTCTGCAGACTTAGTCATGTACTGGTGGGCGCGAGCTGCGGAGCTGGCCTCGGTGAAGAGAATACGCCGCTTTGGGCTTATCACGACGAATAGCATCACGCAGCACTTCAACCGGAAGATTATAGCCAACGCGCTATTGGGGAATCAGCCCATCCGAATAACATATGCCGTGCCCGACCATCCCTGGGTCGACTCCGCGACAAGCGCCGCGGTTCGAATCGCGATGACGGTCGGAGAAGAGGGTCAAGGGGACGGCACCCTCGCGACTGTCACAAAAGAGAAAGTCGGTGAGGACTCCTCGGAGATCGAGTTTGAAGATCGGTTCGGTCAGATTCACGCGGACTTCAGCCTGGGAGCAAATGTCATTTCAGCATCTGCCCTCAAGGCGAACAGCCTCATCTCGAGCACCGGCCTGATTCTCGGCAGTCGCGGCTTTGTACTGACACCCGAGGAGAGGGATGTGCTGATCTCCCAAAACCCCGTGAGTGCTGGTCTCGTCTATCCGATCAAGAACGGAAGAGACCTGCTTGATTTGCCTCGTGATTTGTATGTGATCGACACCCACTCAATGGGCATAGACGAGCTCAGGACGCAACATCCTGCAATTTTTCAACGCTTGTTGACTCGGGTGTATCCCGAGAGGCAGACGAATCGCGACCCCAGACTGCGATCCCAGTGGTGGCTCTTCAGACGCACGAATGAGCAAGTTCGGAGTGCGATTCGTGGCCTTGCAAGATACATAGTCACCTCCGAAACCTCAAGGCACCGAATCTTCATGTTTCTCGATCAAAACACGAAACCTGAACACAAGCTTGTCGTGATCGGTAGTGACAACGCTTATGTGTTGGCGGTTCTGTCGAGTCGGATTCACGTTCTCTGGTCAGTGGCTTCAGGAGGTTGGCTGGGCGTCGGAAACGATTCGGTCTACTCGAAGTCTAGCTGCTTCGAGAAATTTCCGTTCCCTGATGCAACGCCGAGACAACGGGTCCTCATCAATGAACTGGGTGAGCAGCTCGACGCTCATCGAAAGAAGCAACGGGAGCAGCACGAAAGGCTCACGATCACTGACACTTACAATGTTTTCGGTAAGCTCCGCTCGAGCGAAACACTGTCAGAGAAGGACAGGGTGATCCACGAGCAGGGCCTTGTCTCGGTTCTCAAACAGATTCACGACGACTTGGATGCGGCGGTATTCGACGCCTACGGCTGGCCATACGACCTCACCGATGACGAAATCCTGAAGCGTCTGGTCGAATTGAACCGCGAACGAGCCGAGGAGGAGAAGCGGGGCATCATCCGCTGGCTACGACCGGAGTATCAAAACCCCGACGGCGCCCAGGCGGCATCCACGACTCAGGGCGCGTTGGCGATCGAGCCCGAGGCCCCAGAAGCAACTGCAGCCGCCGCGGGCGCAAGACGCCCCTGGCCGAAGACCTTACCCGAGCAGGCCCAAGCCGTCCGCGCTGTGCTCGCCGAGCAGCCGACGGGCCTGACTGCTGAGCAACTGGCCCGGCTCTTCCTCCGCGCCAACACCCAGCGCGTCACCGACATGCTCAACACCTTGGTTTCGCTAGGCCAAGCGCGTACGCTGGAGGGAGATCGTTACGTCCGTACTTGATCAGGTCCACGCGGACCTTGTCCGGTTAAGGTGGCCCGGTCTTCCGGAGAGTCTTCCAAAACCGGCAGGTCAAGGTTTCTGGATGCTACCGGCGTTGTCGTAATATTTGGAGAACAGAGGGGGACGTTCTTGATTGTTGCGGCAAGACGCCTACTCTGCGAAAAGCCGGTTTGCCCGTATCGTGCAATTTACCAGAGCAATTTGGAATGTCCCCTTCGCGGTGCGCATGGAGGCCGAGTTTCAGCTCCTCGAAGGGATGGTTGAGGGATATAAAGACAACAAGAAGAAGCACGCTTTGCACAGCTCTAAGATGGGAGATATCAAGAGGTCGTTGAATCAACTTACTCTAAATATAGGTGCGAATAATTATGTTTGGAATATTTTGCCAAGTGCAATTGTCGCTTTGGAGTTCATGGCAGCCGATATGCCAGAAGAACAGGGCGTAGGACCGAACGAGTTGGAGGAAATCAGGCGCCTCTGCGAGGAGTTGCGGACGGAGATTCACGGTTGTGATTCCCTTAACAGGACGCTAAAGGAATGGCTCCTGGACTTGGTGCGACTGATGCGTGAGGGTATCGATCGATACCAGATCCGAGGCAGTCGGGGCTTGCGTCGGCAATTCCACGAGATGGTCGGCTCGATGGTGGATAACTATGATTTGTTGAAGGAAGTCAAAGAGAAGGGCCCGACGGTCTGGCAGAAGGTGAGTAAGGTCGTCGAGCTTGTTCATAAGGCGTCTGAGCTCGGGGAGAAAGCTACAAAGGCCCTCGGGTCTGTCACTAGCGCGGTTTGCTCGCGCATTGCATACAGCGATCAAAAAAGGCCGTGGTGCTCATACCTTCTCCCCGCGGGAGAAGGTGCCCCGCAGGGGCGGATGAGGGCTGAGCTGCTTGCCTTGGCCCGCA
>JBAUOX010000796.1:0-3864 GCA_049579985.1 Isosphaeraceae bacterium
GGTGGGGCCGGAGTGGACAAGCGGATCGACGTGCTCGCCATGGCGATCCAGGCGGGCATGACGGTGTTCAACCTGGAAGAATCGGAGCTCGCCTATTCGCCCCAATACGGCTCGGCCAAAGATCCAATCAACATGGCAGGGTTCGTGGCTGCCGGTTTGTTGCGGGGGGATCACCCCCAGGTTGATGTGGAAGTCGTCTTGAACGATGCATCCGACCAACCTCCGCTCTTGGTCGATGTGCGAACGCACCAGGAATTCACCGGAGGCCACATTCCCGGTGCCGTGAACATCCCTTTGGATGAACTACGATCCCGGCTCGAAGAGCTGCCCAAGGGCAAGAAGATCGCCGCCTATTGCCAGGTCGGCCAGCGGGGCTACCTGGCGACCCGCATTCTGCTTCAGGCGGGTTTCCCGGCGGTTAACATCGGCGGCGGTTACAAAACCTATCAACTCTGCTCTATCAAGGCAAATCAATGAGCTGGGCAGCAAGCCCGAGCTCTTCAGGACTGGTCATCATCCGGCTCGTCCTGACCCTCCCGCTCTTGCTCGAGCCGCCGCTCGGACTCCTCGGGGTCTTTGGGCTCGGCGGGGTTGCCGCGGATCATGATCGCGTAAAGGGCGGGCACGACGAAGAGCGTGGCGGGTTCGCCGGCGAGCAGGCCGCCGAGAATGGCGCGACCCATGGGGGCATTGGCCTCGGTGCCGGTCTCCAGGGCCAGCGCCGTCGGGACCATGGCGAAGAACGCCGCCAGCGCGGTCATGGTGATCGGCCGCACCCGCAGCTTGGCCGCCCTGCGGATCGCCTCCAGCGGTGAGAGCCCCTCCGTCTTTCTCAGGTGCTGGGCCAGGTCAGTCATCAGGATCGTGTTGGCCACCTTGATCCCGATACTGAAGACGATCCCCACCAGCGATTGAACGTTGAGCGACGTGCCCGTGAGGTAAAGCATCGGCCAGACGCCCACCAGGATCAGCGGGACGGCGGAATGGACGCAGAACGGCACCAGAAACGACCTGTCCAGGGCGACCGTCGTGAAGTAGATGAGGATCACCGCCAGCGACAGGCCGACGCCCAGGTTGCTGAACATTTGCGTCATGCGTGAGTATTCGCCGCTCAGCTCGATCGTCGTCCCCTCGACGGTCTGGCGGCTGTCGGAATCGGGGTCGAAGGCGTCCCATCGCGTGGCCCCAGTATTTTGGCCCGCAGATTTCTCAATTTTGAGCCGTCCAAAATGCCCGTCGATCACGCGATAGATGTCGCTGCCGATATGGCCGAGGTCGCGGCCGGCGACGCCGACGTTGAGGTCGATGGTGGGGAGGATGTTCTGGTGGGTGATCTCGGTTGGGATGGTGCTGCGTCTGAGCTTGACGAGGGTGCTGAGCAGCACCGGCGCCGGATTGCCGTGGTCGGCCGTCCGCTCCATGCCACTGACGATGGAGGGCTGCCGGTCCGCTTCAACCCGGCGATCATGCTTGCTCTGGTTGACGCCGGTGAGGGGCACGTCGAGCAGGGTTTGGATCGATTCGACACTTGCCTGCGGGTACTGGACGCCGACGAAGTACTGGTTGCCGTTGGTGTCGTCGATCCAGAAGTTAGTTTTGTTGTACTGAATGCTCGAATTGAAGGCGCCGATGACGCTCTTCATGACATCTTCCTGGGTTAACCCCAGGTCGGCGGCCTTGGCCCGGTCGACGTCGATGATGTACTCGGGGTAATCGAGCCGTTGGATGATGCGGGAATCGACCACGCCGTCGATGTTGGCCACCTTGCGGCGGATCAGATCGGCGATCCGATGCGAAGTTTTTTGGTCCTTGCCCTTGACGCGGATGTTGATGGGGGCGGTCTTGCCCGCGTTGATGGCGCCTCGGATCATGCCGCCGGCGTTGAACGAGAATTCGAGATCGCGGAACCGCTTCTCGGCGGCGAAGGCCGCGCGGAGCTGGTCGGCATACTGGTATGAGCCCTGGGAGCGTTCCTCGGTCAACTGGATGCGGACGATGGTGTCCATCTTGCCGGCGTTCTGGGTGTAGGCGGACGACCAGTCGGGGGTCACGCCGATCTCGGAGACGATCAGTTTGAGGTCTTTGGGGAGGATGTGTTGTTTGAGGAACTGCTCGACCTCGGCGATTCGCTCGTTGGTGACTCGCAGCCGGGTGCCGCTGGG
Source organism: Isosphaeraceae bacterium (assembly GCA_049579985.1). Taxonomy (GTDB): domain Bacteria; phylum Planctomycetota; class Planctomycetia; order Isosphaerales; family Isosphaeraceae; genus Aquisphaera. The sequence goes on from JBAUOX010000796.1 coordinate 2,163, forward strand.
GGCGCGGACGTACATTTCCAGGGAGCCGGCATCGGCCTGCGGGAAGTATTCGCGGCGGAGGGACGGGGTGATGAAGAGGAGTACCAGCAGGAGGGTCGCGTAGGCGAAGATGACGGTCGGCCAGCGGCGGTCGAGCACCCAGTCGAGCATTTTGCCGTATCCGTCGATGAAGCGATCGATTGCGCGTTGCCAGCGGTCGAAGGCCCGGCCGATCAACCCGCGTTGGGCTTGTTCGGAGTCGGGATTAATCGCCTTGGGCTTCAACCAGGCGGCGGCACAGGTGGGGATCAGGGTTCGCGACAGGATATAGGCGGTCGCCATGGCGGCGGCGACCGCCATCGCCAGGGGCCCGAACAAGAACGAGGTCATGCCGGGCATGACGGCCAGGGGCATCAGGACCAGAAGGGTGCACAGGCTGGAGACCAGCTCGGGGAGTGCGACCTCGCTGGCTCCCTTCAGGGCGGACACGTCCGAGGGGAGCCCTTCCTGCAGATACCGGTCGGTGTTCTCCAGGCAGATGATGGCGCTATCGACCATCGGGCCGATCGCCAGGGAGAGCCCTGAGAGCGTCATCACGTTGATCGTCTGCCCTGCCAGGTTGAGGAAGATCATCGCCGAGAGGACCGACAGCGGGATCGTCATCACGGCGATGCCCGTCATCTGCCACCGTCCCAGGAACAGTAGTATTGTCAGCGAGCAGAGGCCGGCCCCCAGCATCCCCTCGGTCGCCAGGCTCGAGATCGACTGACGCACGAAGACCGACTGGTCCATGATCACTTCGAGGTTCAGTGACTTGCTCAGCTCGGACTCGATCGTCGGGATCATCGCCTTGAGGTCGTCGATCACCCGCAGCGTGCTGGCCCCCTTCTGCCGCATCACGGGGATATACGCCTGCTTGCGGCCGTCGACCCGCACAATCGTCGTCTGGATCATGGCGTCGTCGGTGGGAGTGGCCACGTCGCCGACGAAGGCGCGGTTGCCATGCTCGGTTCGCAGGGGGATCTCCGCCATGCGCCCCACTTCCTTGAACATCGAGTTGCTGTCGAGGAAGTAGTCCATGTCGCCGATGATCAGCTCGCCGGTCGGCAGGAAAACGTTGGAGACACTCACGGCCTTCATGACGTCGAGGGGCGACATGTTGCGAGCCTGCATCTTCTGGCGGTCCATGTAGACCTGGACGGCCCGGATCTTGCCGCCGAAGACGACCGGCGAGACCGCGCCGGGGATCGTCATGATCCGGCTGCGCACCTCGTAACGGCCGATGTCGTAGAGCGTCTTTTCGTCAAGGCCCTCCCCGTTCAATGCCACCAGGCAGGCCGGCGTCGTGGTCGTAGGGTCGAACGGCATGACCACCGGCGGCAGGGTCCCCGGCGGCAGGTACGAAATCACCGATTGCGACCACGATAGCACCGAAGAGAGGGCCTCGCCTTCGGAGGTGTCCGGCTGAAAATAGTTGCGGACGATGCTGGCCCCCAGGATCGACCGTGATTCCTGGCTGGCCAGTCCGGCCGCCATGTCCGTCCAGCGCTCCATGCGGTCGGTGATGTCCATCTCGACGTCCTTGGGCGGCATACCGCTGTAGAAAGTCAAGACCTGCACCGCCGGGTTCTTGAAGGTCGGCAGGATGTCGATCGGGATCAAGTAAAGGCTGATCGTTCCCAGCAGGACAATCGTCAGTGAGAAGACCGTGACGGCCCAAGGG
>JBAUOX010000797.1:0-1821 GCA_049579985.1 Isosphaeraceae bacterium
CAATTGCCGCATCGTCCGCCGCGTCATCCGCGCCTTGATGGGATGCGCCGGATCGCGATCCAAGCCGATCCGCACCACCTGCCGGGGATACCACCGACGCACCCGCCGCAGGAAGCGACAGACATACCGGTTACCTTAATTCTTCGGAGTTACGTATGGTGTCCCCGGAACTCGCGGGCGAAGCGTGATCGTCTACGAGACAAGGCATAGCCATTCCTTTGTCGGTGGCTGGTCCGAACCAGGTCGGGTGCCGTAGTGGGTGTCAGGGCCGTTGGGGCGCAATTCGGTTCTGGATCTCGGGAAGGAACGCACATTGCGCCGATCCGATGCCGTGCAGGAGGGCAACTCGGTCCGGGTGGGAGCCCGGAATCGTGACGATTTCTATTCCGTGCGTGCCAAGTCCCTCCCCCATGCGCACCTCGACGACTCCCGCACAATGAGGTCGCGAGAACTCACCGGTCGCTGGGAGGGCGTGGGCTCCGAGGCATGCGGGGGTGAATTGCGTGCACTTGAGCGCTGCCAGCCGCCCGGTCTCTTCGTGGTATTGTCTTACGGCGTCGAATACCTCGCGGCGGACGTGGCCATGAGGGTTGTCGAACCCGACGGAGAGGATGACCGCGCGCGGCGAGACCGCCCTCAGGAAGTCGTCCATGCTCCTTCGATCAACCCCGACCGCCCTCGCGCCGGGCCTGGCGGTGGGCCACGCGCCATGATGGGGAAACTTCAGGACGTCGGCCTCGAGCGAACCCGCGGCGGCGCGGTCGAGCATGAGCGAGACGGCAGTCAACTGCACGTCTGCCGCGAGCATGATTCTCTTAACCGTGCCGTTGGGGAGCTGATGCTCGAGTAGCAGGACGCCCGACGCTTCGTTCGTGTCGGTGTCGACCAGGCTGTCCTGATCCTGTGGGGCCGGGTGAACGACGCGAGCGCAAATACCGGGTTCAAAGAGTCGACCATACCGGGCCATCTCGTTCAAGTTGGTGTTGAACTCTGTACGTAAGTGGCGAGGATCCCGTTTCGACTCCCGCCTGGAAACATTCGCGATGAACTGGAGGGTTTTCTTGTAATCCCGTCCGACGTCGACCCGCATCCGGTCCTTGTTGAAGAGAATTCCCAGAATCGAACGGGGAGGTTGGAATTCGGCCAGGAAATCTTTGACGCCGAGTATGTGATCTCGGTCCGAGTGGGAGATGAAGAGGACGACCTCCGAGATTCCTTCGGCCTCGAGGAAATCGAGGATCGGGTCGGCCTTGAAGACGTCGACCACGAACGCGCGTTGACCCCCGGGCAGGATTCCGGCAATCGCGTCACCCTCTCCGACGTCGAAGATGCGGACTCTCAGTGGATCCGGCACGCCTACGTCCCTGGTCAGTGCGCGGGCTCAGAGAGCTCGAAGCCAACCAGCTCTTCGAGCTCGTCTTCGTCCAAATACGAGTAGGGCACGGGACGGAAGTCGCGAAGGATCCAGGGATCGCTGAGCAACTCGCTGACATCCCGGCAATCGGTTGGCACGGAACACGTGAACTCGATGCCCTCGCGCAACGCCCAGCCAGGCAGCTCGCGCGGCAGCGGTAGAACGATCGGTGCGCCAACATCCCTCGAATACCGGGGCAAGTCGAGCGCGATACGCTGGCCCTGCACGTCGATCGACACCACTGGTCCGGAGATCCGCCGGTAAGGACAGGGTTGCGGGAGATGGGCGTCGGGGGCGCTCTCGGCCCACGGCCTCGAAAGGCTATCCAAAAATCGATGAACGTCGGAGGCGTCGGCGCCCGACAGTCCGTAGGATCGAAGAACCGCTCCGTTGATCTGCTCGACAAG
>JBAUOX010000798.1:0-10202 GCA_049579985.1 Isosphaeraceae bacterium
TTCTGGACTGTCCCCCCGCCAAGGTCCGGGTGCAGGATCGCGGTGGCATCGATAAGCTGGGCCGCTTCCTTGAGGTGGCCGGCGTGGAAGTAGGCCAGCGCCAGCCCATACCGGGCCTCGAACCAGGGAGCTGACCCGGTTTGCAAGTTCCTCGATCTTAGCCTTTGCACGTCGAGGGCGAATTCGTAGGCCTCGAGCCTGTTGTAAGTGTCGGCCAGGTCGCGAAGCAGATCGTCCGGGGCGGAGCGAGGAAGGCCGGTCCATCCCTGCAATGAGGTCCGCGCGTTTCGCTCGTCGCCCAGGAACAGGTAAGCCCGGCTGAGCCGCAGCTTGATCTCGGACCGCTCCTCGGCGGTCCACTTCTCGTCGTCGAGATCTTGCAGTACCGGCTGAACGAGCAGGCGCAGAACCAGGCCGAGCCTGCGCTGGTGCAGGTCGACCCCGGCGAACGAGGCACACTGGTCGATCAGCCGGATTGCGTCGAAAAACGCCCCACGAGCCGATGGGTCGGCCCAGATCGCGTGGGTCTGCGCCTCGCGCTCGGCATCGAGGTAGGGGGGGCCGACCTGGACCAGGGCGATCATGCGAGCGAGCCTGGCACGGTAACGCTCTTGCGGCGTCAATCCCAGCCGTCCCAGCCGCTCGAGGAGTGAGACGGCAAGCTGGGCTTTACCCGCGATCGGAACGAGGTTCAGGCGTGCCTGCGCCAGCAAGAGCTCGGCCTGCTCGCGCTCGTTGCGGGCCTGCTGCGCGCTCTCGGTCAGAAAGGACTCGGCCCGCTGATACGCAAGAACGATGAGGCGGCGGTCGCCGCTGAGAAGCTCTGATTCCACGGCAGCCCGCCTGATCGCGGCGACGGCCAGGCGCGCATCGAGCCAGCGCGGCGAGCCTTGCGCGATGGCCGTCCAGAGGGCCTCGGCCTTGCCGGGTTCTCCGGCGGCCCGCAAGAGCGCGCCCAGCAGCCAGCGCGCTTCGTCGGTAGCCGGGTCAGCCGGAAAATCAACGATCTGCTGCTGGAGCGCTGCGGCGTAAGCCGGCGCGGTCACCCCGGGTACACCGACGGCGAGTGCCCGCCCCCGGGCCATCGCACGCAGCATGCCAGCCTTGGGCCGGAAGGCACCCGCCCTGGGATCGTCGGCCACGCGAGAGAGCAGCGCGGCGGCCTCGGCATACTTGCCCGCCTGGAACAGGAAGCCCCCACCGCGGAGGCGAAACCCCGCGGCCGCCTCAGCTTGTCCTTGCTCTTCCGCGCGGCGGGCTGCGCGCAACTCGAGGGCGCCCGCCTTGACGGCATCGCCCTGGACCTCGTGCGCCTCGGCAAGGATATCCCAGGTCTCCGCCGGATTCCGCGGGTCGGGATCGATGCCACTCCGCGCAAGGGCCAGCAAACCCAGCCAAGCCTCGTTGGTCTTACCCTGGCGAAGTGCCTTGATCAGCCGGAACAGATCCTCTTCGACCGCGAGCCGATCGGTTCCCGGGGCAAGTCTGGTAAGCTCGGCCAGTCGCACCTCGACGAGCTCGAGGTCCTTGCTCGGAAGGTCGAGATGGGAAGCCGTTATCGCCGCCTCGGCTTCCTTGAATTTCTTCTGGCTGATCAGAACGGGAATCCGCACGTCCAGGATCTCTCGTTCCGGAGGCGGCGGGTCGGCTCGCGACGCCGCGTCGAGCTCGGCAGCCGCCTCGTCCAGCCGGCTGCCACGGAGCAGCAGGTCGGCCTTGAGCAGGCCGGAGAATCCCCGCAGGCCCGCTTCGGTCATCGGTTCCTGCATGAGTGCCAGGGCGTCGGCTTCGCGGGCTCGGCGGATCGGCGAGTCCATCGGCTCGAGGCCGGCTCGATCCGCCAGCGCTCGAGCCAGGCGGAAGCGGACATTGTCCGCGAGGACTTTCTCGAAGGCCTCGACGGAAATTGCCCGCAGTCGAACGATCGCGTCATCGAGTGCGGCGGCGGCCTCCCGCGGCGCCCGGCTATCCCCGGGGTTCAGCTCGCCGGCTTCCCGCCAGCCTTGCCCCTGAGCCCAGCGATAAACCGCGGCCTGGAGCTGGAATTCGCGTGTTCTGGGATGGCCCGGATTCTGGCTGTTGAATTCATCGAGCAGACCCACGGCCCGCGCCCAGCGTTCCTGTCTCTGATCGGCTGCCACAGCCCCCCGGGCCGCGCGATCGAGAGTTCCAGCCATTTCCTGAACGAGCGCCTCGCGCTGGCCGATCGCGAGCGATGTGTCCTCGACCTGCGCCTTGAGCGTGGCCAAGTGCTGGGACAGCTCATCGCCCGGCGCGGGCTCCTGAGCGCGCAGAGCCGGGTAGTGCCCGAGAACGAGCACGATCAGGCCCGTAACACACGCTCGACTCATCGTGGAAATATGCACTGTATCAATGATTCCTGATCTCTATCGTATCCTGCGTGACCCGGCCGCGAGAACAATCGAGCGCCGGGCCATTCGCCTCACGAGCTTTGCCGTGGCTGACTTTCCACGCTCGACGCAACCGATTGATCACGGAATTATACAGCGGTTGCACGCCCTGCGGACAATCCCGTCATCAACCCGGCAAGCGGGGTCATGAGCCGGTGATTGATCCTCCGAACGACACTCTGGTGCACACCATGGACCGCGACGAGGAGGATCTGTCCATCGCTCATCGGCCTTGTGCAGGGCCGGGCAAGAAGCCAGCATGGAGTCTCTGTTCCGGCGCCGCTGCGGACCAGGGGCGCGGCTTCTTGACTCGAGTGGGAACCAGGGTTCATGTCGGAGTTGTCTTCCTCGGCTGCGAAAGCCGTGGTCTGGGATGACGTCTCGAAGGTTTATCCCGGAGGCCATCAGGCAGTCCGAGGAGTCAGCCTCAGTGTGGCCAGGGGCGAGGTCCTGGCGCTCCTGGGCACCAGCGGATCGGGTAAGACGACTCTCCTCAAGATGGTCAACGCGCTCATCGAACCCTCTTCCGGACGGGTCGTCGTGCGCGATCGATGTACGACCGAGTGGGACCCGATCGCGCTGCGACGCTCGATCGGCTACGTGATCCAGGAGGGAGGTCTGATGCCGCATCTCTCGGTACTGGACAACGTCGCCCTGGCCGCAAGAGTCCAGGGGAGCCCGCTTCGAGAGCAGCATTCGCTGGCGGCCTCGCGGCTCGAGCTGGTTGGCCTGGACCCGGCGCGGTTCGGCCGGCTCTTTCCCCGGCAGCTCAGCGGCGGTCAACGGCAGCGAGTGGGAGTCGCGCGTGCGCTGGCGGCCAGCTCCGACCTGATCCTGATGGACGAGCCCTTCGGCGCCCTCGACCCGATCACCCGGCGCGAGCTGCAGGATGAGTTCCGACGTCTCCAGCGGCGACTGAAAACGACGGTTGTGCTCGTCACTCACGACCTTCGCGAGGCCTGCCGCCTGGGCGGCCGGCTTGCCCTGCTGCACGAGGGTGAGCTGGTCCAGGTGGGGCCGGCGTCGGCGTTTCTTCAGAGCCCGGCCGATCATTACGTCCGCGAGTTCTTTCTCGATGCGGCGGCCGTGGATTTGCCAAGCAAGGACTAGCCGTGCCGCGCGACTGGCTCGATCTGCTGTCATCGGAGTGGTGGTCCTTGCTCGGGGCCACGGCGGCTCATCTCGAGCTGGTCGTCGAGGCCGTGACGCTCGCGGTCCTGGTGGGCGTGCCGCTGGGCATCGTGGCCGCGCGCCGGCCGCTCCTGGAACGGACCGCCGTCGGTGTCTCGGGCGTGCTCCAGACCGTCCCCAGCCTGGCCTTGCTCGGGTTCCTCTTGATCGCCTTCCGGGGCCAGATCGGCAAGGCCCCGGCCCTGGCGGCGCTGGTGCTCTATGCCCTTTTGCCGATCGTCAAGAACACGATTCTGGGGTTGCAAAGCATCGATCCTGGAGTCCGCGAGGCGGCGATCGCACTGGGGATGACCGGCTGGCAGCGACTTCGCCTGGTCGAGCTGCCCCTCGCCGTGCCGATCGTGCTGGGTGGAGTGCGCGTGGCCACCGTCGCCTCGGTCGGCATGGCGACGATCGCGGCGGCCATCGGAGCTCGCGGTCTGGGCAGCTACATCTTTCGCGGGGTCGCCCTCTCGGATACGCGGTTGATCCTGCTCGGTTCAGTGCCCTCGGCGCTGCTGGCGCTGGGCTGTGACGCGGCGCTGGGTGAGGCCGAGCGGCTGCTCGACCCGGCCCGGCCCCGGAATTCACGACGCCGTGGCTGGATCGCCGCCATGGCGGTCGGTCTCTTGCTCGCCTTCGCCGCCTGGGGCTGGCTGCTCGACCACCCGATGGGCGGCTCGAACCGGCCCACGATCACGATCGGCTCCAAGGACGGCAGCGAGATGATTCTCCTGGGGCATATGCTCGCCGACCTGGTGCAGGCCCATACGCCGCTTCGGGTCGACCGCCGGTTCAACCTGGGCGGGACCCTGGTCTGTTACAACGCCCTCCGCCTGGGAGGACTCGACGCCTACGTCGAATACACCGGCACCGCGCTGACGACGATTCTCAAGGCACCCGTTCAGACTGATCCCCAGGCGGTTCTCGAGCGAGTGCGAACGGAGCTGAAGGACCGCGACCACGTGGTCTGTCTCGATCCCTTCGGCTTCGAGAACAGCTTCGCGATCCTGATGCGGAGAGACCAGGCCCAGCGGCTGGGAATCCGGCAGATCTCCGATCTGCCGGCTCACAAGCGCGACATCCGTCCGGGCTTCGGCCCGGAATTCATGAACCGCCCCGACGGCTATCCCGGGCTGGTCCGGGCGTACGGCCTCGAGTTCGCCCATGCCCCGCGGGAGATGGACCGGAACCTGCTCTATCGAGCGCTCATACAAGAATCCATCGACCTGGCCGCGGGAGACTCGACCGACGGCCGAATCGCCGCCTTCGATCTGTTCCAGCTCGACGACGATCGCCGGTACTTTCCTCCTTACCAGGCCGTTCCCCTCGTCCGCGCCGAGACGCTCCAGCGGTTCCCCGAGCTGCGGGAGGTCCTGAATCTCCTGGCCGGCAAGATCGACGCGGCGGCCATGCGCCAGATGAACCGGGAGGTTGACCGGGAGGGGAAAAAGCCGGAGGAAGTTGCGCACGGCTTCCTCCGTGGGAAGGGATTGCTCCTGAAGGATTGAGCAGCCGGGCACGGCACCGCGTCGTCGAGGCTCAGACTGCCTGCGGCGGGCTCGACCTTCGGCTCGGGCTGGGCGATCTTCTCCTCGCGGAAGAGGACCACGAAGACCAGCAGGAAGACGGCCGTGACGACCAGCGGGATGGCCCAGATCGCGGCCCAGTTGGGAAGCAGCAGTTCGCGGATGTATCCCGCGCCCACGTTCCCCACCACGTTGAACAGTCCGTACACGACGAACACGAACAAGCTCTGGGCCGACGCCTTGATGTCGGCGCTGGCCGCCTTGTCCACGTACATCGAGGCCACGACGAAGAGAAACCCGAAACAGAAGCCATGCAGGATGTTGGCCCCGACCATCAGCGCCCAGGGCTGCCCGAGCATGTTCAGGGCGAACATCGCGACATAGGCCAGTCCTCCGAGGCTCATGGTCCATTTCATGCCAATCCGGGCGACCACGAGCGGCACCAGCGCCATCGAGATCATCTCGCCGATCTGACCGATGGTCATCTGGGTGCCCACGTTGTTGGGATTGGTGCCGACGTCGAGAAGGAACCGGCCCTCGCACTGGAAATAGTAGTAGAGAGCGAAGCCGAAGAAGCCGGTCACCAGGAGCAGGACGGCGAACGAGCGGTCCTTCATCAGCTCCAGGCTCTCGATGAACGCCGACTTCTTGGGGGCGGCCGTAACCGGGGTGGGGCCGGCCGCCGGGGTATGCGGCAGCGCGAAGCAAGACAGGCCGAAAACCAGGGAGATCAGACCGGGAATGCGCAGGACCTCCAGCTTCTTGGGCTCGCCGACCAGGTCGAAGAAGGGTTTGAGGAACGGGACCGTCTCGCTGCTGAGGTTGAGGTACCTGCCCACCAGGAAGGTGGCCAGGAGCCAGCCGATCGTTCCCCAGAGGCGGATCGGTGCAAACAGGCTGGTGTGTTCTTCGCCCAGGGCTCGGAAGGTCAACGAATTGGTCAGGCCGACCGTGGGGAATTATAGGGTGCAATAGACCAGCATCAGCAGGAAAATCGGCCAGAAGGTGGTGAAGTAGGACGCGGCAATCAGGAGCAAGCCCCCCATCAGGTGGCTGACCGCAAGCACTTTCTCGGTGGCGAAGTAGCGGTCGGCGAGCTGCCCCATGATGAACGGGCCAAGAATCGAGCCCAGACCGCCGCAAGCCATGACCAAGCCGATCGAGAACTCGCTCATCTTCAGCTCGGCCAGATGCGGGACAAGCATCAAGGCCCACACGCTCCAGATGGCGTACTCGAGGAACATCATCACCGAAAGCTTGATTCGGGTTGCGGAATTCATCACGGTTCTTGAGGGGTCGGAGTAGCTCGTGAGACGTCAAGACCAAGAAACCTGGTCTGAGCCTGAAATGACAGGACGGCTTTACCGCTCCCGGAACCGACTTGCCACCGTTTTTTCACCGTGGTTTCTGACCGGCTCAGCCTGGCATTCTGCAAAGTTGGTCTTGCCCGCCCTCTGATCCCGACTGCTTTGGTTGCGAATTTGTTTCGTTCTGCGGCGGTCTCCCGACCCCGCGAACCTGTCTGACTCCGCGAACCCGTCTGACCCCACGAACCCGTTGACCCCACGAAGCCGTGTTTACCAAAATCAGTGCGTGGCTTGTTTCGCGCCGTTTGACGCGCATGCAGCCATGCACTCTCTGTCGATTTCTGCTAGGATTTGGTAGAATATGATAGGGGTCAGTCTGGGAAAGGGGTCGCCGATCGGTATCGTGACGAACGATTCGCCGGTGGGGGAGACGCCTTCAGGCTTTCCGTTTGTGGAGATCAGCGATGCCGTCCACTCAGTTTGCCAAGAAGATGCTCTCGGCCTACGTCAATCTGGAGCCCTGGGAAGAGGATCATGACAGGGCTCTGGCTTGTTTCGCCGTTGAAGAGGCCATGAGCTTCGGCAATCTGATCTTCCGATGGGTGTCAGAGAGGGATGCGATCTGGCACACGCGTGTACTGGAATCGAAGATCGAGTACAACGAGGCGGAGCGAGAGGAGTGGATCGAGATCTACCGCAACTGGCTAGGGGCCAGCGAGCGCCTGCTCCTCACCATCGCAAGGCTTGAAGGACAGGGCTTTGAGGTGCGCGGAGCCGATGAGTTGCGGCGAAACTGCGATGAGGCGCGGGGCATTTCGGCGGATGACGATGTTATCTCGGTGGATGAGGCATTGATCAACCTGCGTGACGAGGCTATTGATGAGCACCGCAGAGAGCGGACCCACTCGTGAGGGGGGAGTGGGGACGCGTAACGTCCGGACCGCCGAGTATCACCGATTGCTCGACTCGCTGCCCACCTCGGTAAGGCGCAACGCTGAAGCCGCGTTCCAGATGTTCCTTGCAAATCCCGACCATGCCGCCCTCCGGAGACATCCCTTACAGGACACCCACCGGGGACGCCATCGCGCTGAGAGCTGGTCTGTCTCGGTGAACATTCAGTACCGCGCGATCTATGTCATTGATGGGGACACAAACGTCTGGTACTGGATCGGCTCTCACGCCGACTATGACAGGCTGACAGGCCGGAAATCGTGATTCCGCGCATCGCTGCCAATCACCCAATCAAGCTCATCGTCAGTTCCAGGGACACCATGCTTCATTCTCCGGAGTTAGGTATGGTGTCCCCGGAACTACATGTCGGTTCATCTTTTCGGGCAAGAATGATGAACTGACACCGGATTTCCTCCGCCGCATGAGATCGCCGATGGCGTTGGCGAGGCATTCGTATTTTGTACGAGTCGGGTGCCTGGCAGCGGGACGGGCAAGACATGGGACGGGGGCAGTCTCACACAATGTGCGACCGGGGCGATGCGACCGCTGCTTGGCAGTCATAAGGTGATGTTTGACTTGGAGTTAGGGACGCCAATGTCGCAGTCTCACAGAAACGCCGTAGCCCGGACCCCCGGCTCTATATATAGGGCAACGTCACCCGACGCCGAGGACACGCATTTCAACTGACACCGCCAATCAAGAACAGAGAGCCCGTGCTGGGGCTCGTGATCGGGACCATCTCGACGACCTGGACGAGAGCGATCGAGCCCCAGACCGGCAAGAATGTGTTCGCCGGGCTGAATGTCGGCGTGCCCCTCTTTGGGGCGATCGACGTTGGTCTCCGACGAGCACGCTGCCGCTGTTCAACGGCGACCTATAGTTCCCAATGGGGCCTGTCAAGGCGTGCTCCCGGCCTTCACGTTGTCTTGACGGACGACCCGAGGGTTGATGAAGCTGGTGACGAGTCAATCAGGAGCGGAACCATGCGCCGCAGCATGACGGGCAACATCGAGCAAAGGCGGCTGTACTGTTACATCGGCATGGCGTTAGATGCCGTAGCTAGGATGAGTCGAGATCCGATCGACGGTGATGCCGAGGCAGTCCTGGCCAGGCTCTATCTCCGGCGAATGGCATCCGTCTTCGGTGAGCCAGTCGATGCGAGGGGGGCCGACGCCAAGAGCCTCGACGAGATCGTAGCCAGACTCGATGAGTTTCGTCGATGGAGAGCGGACGACATCCTCACCGTCCGGTTCGACAAGATCGAGGTGGGCACCGGCGGCGCCCCCCAAGATCCGTCGCTCGACCACCGACGCTTCGACGGGGAAAAGGATCTGGGCATCGAAGCTTTCGCCACTTACCTGCCGATTCACTTTTTCCCGGAAGGGCACCGGAAGAAGGGGAAACCAGGATGGGGGATCTACGTCTCGGAAGCCGGTGTGAGACACGTCGCCAGAGTCATCGAGCAACGTTTCGTTCAGAGTTACGGTGCCCCCTGTGAGGATGACCAATCCTCCTTCCATCGCATTGCCTTCGAGGTGCTCCTTCGCCATGAGATGGAGCATTTCAAGGTTGAGAGCTTTGCCTTGAGCGCAGAGATGCAGCAGCGAAGGCCCCTCTACGTCCCGTACTTAATGAAAGTCTACGCCTCGACCTACCCCTTCGCATTCTGTCTCGAAGAGTCGCTGGCGAATGCAACGGTCCTCAACAGCACGGTGATCAAGAAACACCTCTTCAAGCTCTACCCCGATAAACCGAAGGATTGGAGGGACATACTGGCCAAGTCACTCTTCGACGGGCAGCCGGACGCCTACTGGAATTACGAGTTCAAGAGACCCTGGCACCGGGAGAAAGACCAGGCACGGGCCGCACTCACGAAGTACACGGACCGCCCCCGGCGTGATGCGATGAACTACCTATGCAATCAGATTGTGACAGGGCAACCCCTCCCACCGGACGGCCTCCTTCCCTTCTATGCGTTCCCACCGGACAACTTCTTCTTGAGGGCTGAGAGCCTCGTTCCTGTCTACATCCTGAATGATCTGCCTGAAGATCTTTCCTTCATCCACTACCCGACCCCGACCTGGACGGATTGGGAATGGTTCCTTCGTCAAATGGATTTCTGTCAGACCCGGAAGGGGAAGGGCGATCACGTCGTCTGGGAGCGTCCCGGCTTCGAGATGATCACCAACAACTACCATGGCAAGGAACTGGACCGGAACTCCTTCAGATCAGCCCTCCTAACCCTCGGGATCACTCGGAGAGAGTTCGACCTAGCGGTCCGGGACAGACAAGCCCTCGGGCGGTTACGTGCCAATCTCAATGAACTGGCCCACCAACCCCTCTTTGCCTAAAGCAAGAGGCGGCGAACGAGCCTCTTCTTGCCAATCGTGCCTTAAGCCCGCAGAGCTTGATCAAGACAAAGAACTGCCTGTCAGGCATCAAAGTGCAGCTTCTCATTCTCGATCTTTGACACATACGTGAATGAGACCCCGTTCTGTTTCCCGAGCGCCCGCTGGGACAGACCTTTTGAGGCTCGCAGGTCACGCACCCGCTCCCCAAACCGCATGTCACGCTCCCGGCTTGCATAGCCAATCCATGCATCGTAGGATCGCAAAGGTCGATTGTCAACGCCATGACTCCGGTTGGGCAAGGCAGCACCCGGCGGGTCGGGCAGCATCATGACAGCATGCGGCACGGTAGCATGAAGAACTTCCAGGATAAGGTTGGGTTCATCTGGTCGGTCGCTGACCTCCTGCGGGGCGACTACAAGCAGTCGGATTACGGCAAGGTCATCCTGCCGCTGACGGTCTTGCGCCGCCTGGATTGCGTCCTGG
>JBAUOX010000799.1:0-1525 GCA_049579985.1 Isosphaeraceae bacterium
CCCTGGCCGGGCTCGCCTGTGGGTTGGCCGCCACCTGGGTGCGACCCACCAGCGGCGCCGGAGTGATTGCCCTGGGCACCCTCGTGGCCGCCCTCATGGGACTGCATGCCGCCGCTGGCCCCATGCGAGGGATCGCCGCCTTTCCCGCCGGCCTCGTCGCCCTGATGCGGATTGCCGCCGCGGCCCTGGGCGCCCTCGCCGTTCTTACCGGTTTCGGTTCCCTCGCCGGGATTATGCCCGTCGCTTGCCTGTGACGGCCCGTGTTCACCCGACGCACTCGCGCCGCTCCGGTTGCCGTTTTCTCCCGCGGGCTGGCCGCCAGACTTGCTGTCCGAGCCGGTGCCTGACTTCTCTCCGGGGCCATGGGACTTGCTTCCAGACGACGAGCCCTGAGTGCCGGACTGAGTACCAGAATTCTCCTGGTTCTCCTGGCCTCCCGGAGACGGCTGGCCGCCCTCGGCCTTACCTGCACCCTGCGGCTGGCCATCGGTGTTCTCGCTCTTGCCCTGGCCCTCAGCGCCCTGCTTGGCCGGCATATTGCCGTTTTGCCCGGGCGTCTGGCCGGGCCGCTGAGCGGTGGCCGAGGTCTCGTTACCCTGGCTACCCTGCTGGCCCTGGCTTGCCGGTGGACTGTGGTCGGACTGGCTCGTTTGCCGATCGGCTTTCTCTTGCTGCGTCTGATCCTTCCGCTGGGCCTGGGTGTCGCCATCCTTCTCGTCCGCCTTGCCATTCGCGGTGTCTTTTGACTCCGCTTGCTCGGCCGCAGCCTTGTCCTGGTCGGACTTCGAGCTCGACGCATCCTTCTTGTCTTTGTCGTCGGAATTCTTTTGGTCAGCCTGCTGGACGTTCGCCGCCTGTCCGTCCTTGACAGGCTGGCGATCCGTGGCGTTCTTATCGTTCCGTTCGGTGGGGACCGTCTTTTCTTGTCCGTTCGCCGCGTTCTCACCAGGAGTGCCAGGCTGATCCTTGCTCTGCTCCTGGGGGTTGCCGGTAGCCTGATCCTGCCGGCCTGCGGCGTTCTGCGGGTCTTGGGCGCGAGCCGCTCGAGGGTCGTAGGAGCGATTCCGCTCGTCCTGGGTAATCCGTGGGTCGTTGACGACATTTCGCGGATCGCCCGGGGAGAGTTGCTCCTTCGCGTCGGAGCTGGCGGGGCTGCCAGTCGACTTCTCTCCCGATCGTTGCGAAGCCGGGTTCGAGTCACGTTTCGGGTTGCCCCGCGGGGCGGAGCCGTCGGCCTTGCCATTGGGCTGCGAGCCGTCGGCCTTGGCATTGGGTTTCTGAGCCGAATCCGACCCCGGCTCGCCGGCCTGGGCATTTGGGCCGCCCTGGGCCGGGTCGGCCTTACCGGTCTGCTGGCCGGTCTTGGAGCCGTCGCCGCGCGATGCCTCACCGTTCGTCCCATTCGTGGCGTTCGGCTGCCCTGGAGTCTTCTCACCGCCATTTCCTTCCGAGGCGGTATCCGGCTCAGAGGAATTCCTGCCGGCCGGCTGGTCGTTGCGAGAACCCTGGCCTCCCTTTTCCGACC
>JBAUOX010000800.1:0-9333 GCA_049579985.1 Isosphaeraceae bacterium
CAGGCGAATCACCGCGGCCGTGAAATAGACCGAAAGGCAGAGCAGGATCAGACCGATCGGGCCGGAAGCGCGGATCGCCCACTGGAGCATATTCTCGCGGGCCGGCGGCTTGGACCCATCATCGCCGCTGGATGTCGACGCCTGCGGTGTCTTTGGAGCCGGTGCGGCCTCGGCCGCCTCGGCGGGGGCGGCGGCTTCGTCGGTCTTGGCGGCGGCTGGCTCTCCCTTCTTGGACGGATCTTGAGCCTGTACCGCGCCCATTTGTCCCCAGGCCAGCCAGAGCAAGAAACCGGTCAACACCATGAACAGAAGCCGCGCCCCGCCCACCGTCCCGGCTGGACGAAGATCCCAACACTGCCGCATGGAAAAGAGCTCCCGTGATGATCGGCCGATGTTGTGGGTCGATTGAGAAGAGAAGGGAAGAGAAAAAAGCACCCGCCTGTGTTTACGCCAGAAGCCCTCCAGGGTGACCGCGGTCCCCCGGAAGATCCTGCCGCCGGACCCGTCGCCCAAAGCACCAGGCAAGCGTCGCCCCCCTGATTATTCACTATTGGACGGAATTCCAGGCCTGTCAACAGGCGGCAGGCACCGGCCAGCCTGCACGGCGGTACTGTAAGCTCGGGTGGTCAGGGAATCTCGGGTTGCCCCGGAGATGGGAACCGGAAATGATAAAAGAAGGGCTTCGGGGATCGCGCGACAAGGGTGAACTGATGACGTGGCTTTTCCTGCTGGCTTGCATATCGCTGATCGAGATCGAGCCGCCCGTCGGGGCACAAAGCGTGAATCCCAATCCGCCTCAGGCCCAGCCCGCCGCACCGATCGACATCGTCGCGGCGCTGGAGACCGTGGTGGCCGATGCCATCGCCAGGGCCGAGCCATCCGTGGTGGCCATTCACCGGGTCAAGGGCGAGAACCCGCAGGAGACCCTGGCCGTGCGCGGAAAATCGCGTCCGCAGCTCTTCGACCCGAGAGTGCCGCGCCCCCGGTTTTCTCGGGACGGCGAGCTTGCCGACCAGATCTCCTTCGACTTCGGATCGGGGGTTGTCGTCGGCGCCGAGGGACAGATCCTGACGGCCTACCATGTCGTGAAGGGCGCGTCTCTACTGCTGGTCCGCGCGGCCGAACGTCAACAGTTCGAGGCCGAGATCATCGCGGCCGATCCACGGATCGACCTGGCCGTGATCGTCCCTGTCGCCATTGCGGGGATGCCCATGCCCAAGCTGCGGCCGATCCCCCTGGGTGACTCCGCCACGCTCCGCAAGGGATCGTTCCTGGTCGCGCTGGGCAATCCGTTCAACGCCGCTCAAGACGGCAAACCCTCGGCAAGCTGGGGCATCCTTTCCAACCTCGCCCGCAAGGTCGCCGCCGAATACGATGAGATGGCCATGTTTACCAGAAAGCTCAGCTTTCCGAACTATCCCACACTGCTGCAGCTCGATTCCAAGCTGAACCTGGGCATGAGCGGAGGGGCCGTCATCAATATGAAAGGCGAGCTGGTCGGCCTGACGACGATGGCCTCGAGCCCTGCCGGCTTCGACGCGATGGCCGGTTATGCCATCCCGATGGATCGCATTGGCCGCCGGGCCGTCGAGACGCTCAAGGAAGGCAAGGAGATCGAGTACGGACTGCTGGGCATCCGCGCCCATCTGGCCAGCACCAACCGGGTGGAGGAAGTGACGCCCAATTCCCCGGCAGACCAAGGACAGTTGCAGACCAACGACGAGATCCTGGGCGTCAACGACATTCCGGTGACCGACTTCGATACCCTGATCCTGGCCATCAACTCCTATGCCCCGGGCGACGAGGTCCGACTCAAGATCCGCCGCGCCGGGAAGGAACTCATCAAGACCGTGAACCTGGCGAAGTATCCGGTGGATGGGGATATGATCGCCACGAATCGGCCACCTGCCTGGCGCGGGATCCGGGTGGACTATCTGAGCACGGTGAGCGCCCGTGCCGCCAGTCCGCCGTTCTTCGAGCCGCTGTCGAGCGGCGTGGTCGTGAGCGAGGTTCTCGACGACTCGCTTGCGTCGCGATCGGGTCTGAAGAAATTCCAGGTCATTCGCCAGGTCGAGAAGACGCCGGTGGCGAACCCATCCCAGTTCGCCCGGGCGGTCGCCGGCCTGAAAGGGCCCGTCACTCTCATGACGGACCAGGGGCCGGTCAAACTTGCGGAATGACCTCGCAACGGCGCGGAACCAGGGCCGTTGCAAGGTATTCCAGGACTCGGGCATGCGACTGAATCGCAAGCAGATCGCAAGGGTGGCGGCGTACTCCACCCTGACCCCACGCTCCCCTCTAGGCGTTGACAACGACGTATCCCACGCGGCTCGACGGCTCGGGGAGGGGCAGTCCGTCCTCCTCAAGCCCTTCCAGGTGCAGCTCGATCGCCTCGCGGATCAGTCGGCCGACCTCTTCCTCGGAATCGCCCGTCGCCACGCAACCCGGCAGGTCCGGCACGTAGGCCGCCAGATTCGAGCCTGCGTCCTCGATCACAATCGCATAGCGCCTCATCGCTGATCCCCGTCAATCATCCCACCCGGCCTGCTTGCAGATCCTCGCGAGCGTCCCCGGCGGGAGGGTATGGCTGGGCTTCCCTGAGACCGTGACCCGGCCGGCCGGGCTTGGTCGCGTGCTTGAACTGGCGGTGGCCACCCTTGGACTTAACCCGCACCCAGCCATCGGCCCTGAGTCGCCGCAAAACCTCGCTGACCTTCATGCATTGAGCGTACCCGCGTCGCAGGGGTCGATCAAGAGGGTAGGCGAAGGGGACGTTCGTAATTGTTTTGGTAAGTTGAACGATCCAAGCAAACCGGCTCTCCGCAGACTGGGCATCTTGCCGCAACAATTAAGAGGGTCCCCTTTGTTCGGCCGCTCCTTGAAACCCGGGTCCTACACACACCCAAGGTTATAGGAGGCTATGACTTGCGCTAAGACGAACGGTATTGGGGCTAACTCCCCCCTGTTTTTCTATCCATTGACAGGTGGCCCACAAATCGAAACGGGTTAAATCCAACAGGGGCAGCCCTTTAGGCTTCTCCTGTGCGTCCCATCCGATTCGAATCCCGGGTCCTTGCGCCGCTGGGTTCTCGCGGGCATGGGAAAAATGTATACTATACTAGCGAGTTCTCTGCGCGAATGTTCCGGATGACGGACATGGTCAAATGAGTATCCCAGATTTTCTCCGCCCTAGACTGGTGGGGAAGCGCTTCGAAGGCCACTCGATACCGCTGGAACTCCTAGGCGACCTGGCTGTCCTGGAAGCGATGGTCATCGAGGTGGCCAAGTGGCGTTACCTGCAGGATAATCCCAATCGCAAGCGTTCGCCTCGCAAGTTCACCGAAGGGATCTCGCTGACCCTCACTTCGGTCGAACAGGGGAGCGCCGTCGCGGTGATCGCCCTGTCACTGGGAATGGGGAACCTACTACAGCAGTCCCAGCAGGATTATTTCGAGCAGGCCCGCGACGCCATTGTCAGGGCAATCGGCGCGGCCGCCGAGAACAAGCCGCCCACCCGCCACCTGCCGCAGAGAGGGCTGGCCTACTTCGACAGGTTGGGGCGAAGCCTCCTCGACGGCGAGGCGATCGAGTTCCCCACGGGCTCCCCAGACGCGCCCGCGAGTCTGACGAAGGAGACCCGCCTTCGGCTGCTGAGGGCGGCGGAGGTCACGGAGCGGACCGAGGAAGTCCACCTCCGCGGCGGCATCCATGCCGTCAACCAGGAGGAGTTGACCTTCGAGATCATGCTGCCGGACGGGAGCAAGATCCCCGGCCCGATCAGCAAGCCGCATTTCGAGACGATCATGGACGCATCCTACGGATACCGGCAGGGCGTAAAAGTCCAGCTCGACGGTGTGGGTAACTTCAACCGTTCCGAGCGATTGCAGAAGATCGAGGCCGTCGAGCACGTCACGCTCCTCGACCCGCTGGATTTCCAGTCTCAGCTAGAAGAGCTCAAGGTCCTGAAGGACGGTTGGCTCGACGGCAGGGGGTACGCGCCCCCGGCCGAAGGGTTGGATTGGCTCGCCAAGGCCTTCAACGAGCACTATTCCGATAACCTCAACCTGCCGTATGTATACCCGGTCGCCGAAGGCGGCGTGCGGTTCGAGTGGTCAATCGGCCCGCAGGACGTGTCGCTGGAGATCGATCTGCGCGAGCGCTCTGGCGAGTGGCATTCCCTCAATCTGGAAACCGACGACGAAGAGGCCCAGTTATTGAAGCTCGACACCAAGGACGGCTGGGAATGGATAGTGGAGCGGTTGCAGACCTTGAGCGGAGCCGCATCATGACGGGGACGACGCTCCTCCTGCGGCAGATCCACCCTTCCTTCGTCAAGCTTGGGCGCGTGATGTCGCAGGCCTTCCGCCCGACCCCGAAAGATGAACAGAAGCTGTCGGTGTATAACGGCGACATGATCACGGCCGCCGCCTCATGGGTGCATTATCGTGGCCGCAAACTCGAATCGGTGGGGGTCATGGCCGTCACGGTCGAGGAATGCACGAGGGAAGATCTGACGGCCCGATCCAGCCCGAAAGAATTCGCCGAGCATGCCGAGATCGATTTCCTCAATTTCAACCCCAAGCAATGCGAAAAGAAAGGGAAGAAGCTGAAGAACGTCGCCGAAAGCCGCGGCTGGCTGCATCAAGCGGAGGGGGCATAACCAGAACGATCAGTTTCGTTGGCAGACATCACCCCGTCTGTCTGGCCGTCGAGCCGAAGCCCGCGCCACTCCCGGGCCAGATAACCATATAATCGCACGATCCAGTCAAACCGACTCTCCGCAGACTGGGCATCTTGCCGCAACAATATAAGAACGTCCCCTCTGTTCGCCCCCGCTCGGACCGTTTCTGGATGCGTGAACTCCGCGTTTCCTAGACATTTCTAGACAATTTACGGCTCATCTGTTCAGGCCATGGAGACCCAGCTCGGCGCGCGGCAGCGACGGCGGACCGCGTGGATCCACCGAGGCAGTGCTCCGCGCTCCACTGGCCGAACCCGAGGCTGAAACGCCAGCCACGTTCTGGAAGAAACGTCAGGGAAGCCGCAAAATCAAGTTGAGCGGGAAGAAAACCGCCGTGGGTGCGGACCGATCCCGGGTTGCCGCCGGGTTCTTCGTCCTGCACAATGACGGGCGCGGTCCATGCCCATTCGCTTCTTGCCCTGCCGCGGCCGGCGCGGGCCGGCCGGGCCCGATCGCACAGCCAGATGATCAGACGATCCTCCGCAGCGACCCAGTTTTTCCGGCCTCGATGCCGCAATTTCCATGAAAACCGACGACCTTCGCGAAGCGTATCTCGATTATTTTGCCTCTCAGGGCTGTGTCCGCCGGCCCAGCGACGTGCTTGTTCCCAATGATCCGACGGTGCTCTTCACGCCGGCCGGCATGAACCAGTTCAAGCGCGAGTTCATGGGACTGGGCGAACCCGGTTTCAAGCGCGCCACGAGCTGCCAGAAATGCATCCGCACCGGCGACATCGAGAACGTGGGCAAGACGCCGCGGCACATGACCTTCTTCGAGATGCTGGGCAACTTCAGCTTCGGCGATTACTTCAAGCGCGAGGCGATCCACTGGGCCTGGGAGTTCTTGACCCGCGTGCTCAAGATCGCGCCTGACCGGCTGACCTTCACCGTCTACCTCGAGGACGACGAGGCCTTCGACATCTGGCACAAGGAGGTGGGCGTCGCCGCGAACCGGATCACCCGGATGGGAGAAGACGACAACTTCTGGCCGGCCGGCGCTCCGACGCACGGCCCCAACGGCGTCTGCGGCCCCTGCTCCGAGATCTTCTATCATGGCGACGGGGTCGAAGAGGTCGAGATCTGGAACCTCGTCTTCACCCAGTTCCACCGCGTCGGCCCCGGCCAGCTCGAGCCCTTGCCCAACAAGAACATCGATACCGGCATGGGCCTGGAACGGGCTGCGGCGGCGCTTCAGGGCGTGCGGTCGAACTTCGAGATCGACGTCTTCAAACCCATCGTCGCCGCCACGGCCGCGGCGCTGGGGGTCAATTACAACGCAAAGAGCCAGGACACGCTCGACGGCGTCCGCATCCGCCGGGCCAGCGATCATGTCCGCGCCCTGACCTTCTGCATCCATGAAAACGTCCGGCCGGGACCGGAGAAGCAAGGGTATGTCGTCCGCCGCCTGCTGCGCCGGGCCGTGCTCGACGCCTATCAGATGGGCCAGCGCGAGCCGTTCCTGCACAAGCTGCCACCGGTCGTGGCCGAGGCCATGAAAGGCGGCTACCCCGAGCTCCGCGACAGCGTGCCGCGCATCCAGCACGTCATCCGCGACGAAGAAGAGCGGTTCCTGCGCAACCTGGAAAACGGCATGCGGATGATCAACGACGCGTTCCGGCGAACCAAGGCCGGCGGGTCCGACACGATCGACGGCCGCGAGGCGTTCAAGCTCCACGACACCTACGGCATCCCCATCGAGATCACCGAAAGCCTGGCGGCCGACCAGAACCTGCGGGTCGCTATGGCCAGCTTCAAGGAGGCCCAGGACGAGGCCCGCAAGCTCGCCCGGGGTACCACCGAGGCCGCCGACGTCTTCGCCACCGGCCCGCTCGACACGCTCAGGCAGGCCTATCACCATGGGTCCGATTTCCTCGGCTACCAGACGACCGAGGCCAGGGGGACCGTGATCGGCATCCTCGAGCAAGGACAGCTCGCCGATTTCGCCACCGCGTCGCCTACCGCCGGCCCGCCAATTTCCCTCGTCCTCGACAGCACACCGTTCTACGCCGAGGCGGGAGGGCAGATCGGCGACACCGGCACGATCCGCAGCCCTGGGTTTGTCTTCGCCGTCGAGGACACGCGCCGGGACCACGACTTCATTCTCCACATCGGCCGGGTGGCCGAGGGCACCGTCAGCCTGAATTCCCAGGTGACGGCAACGGTCGATGCCCAGCGCCGACAGGCGATCCGCCGCGCCCACTCGGCGACCCACCTGCTGCACCATGCCCTGCACCGGCATCTGGGCAAGCACGCCCAGCAAGCCGGCAGCAAGGTCGAGCCGGACCGGCTGCGGTTCGATTTCGCCAACCCCGAGGCGATCGGCAAGGAACGGCTCGACCTGATCGAGAACACCGTCAACGCCCTGGCCATGACCGGCTCGCCCGTGAGCTGGACCCAGATGCCCATCGCCGAGGCCAAGGCGCTGGGCGCCATGGCACTTTTCGGTGAAAAATATCCGGAAATCGTCCGGGTGGTGCAGATGGGTGAGCCCTCCAAAGAGTTCTCCAAAGAGCTCTGCGGCGGGACGCACCTGGACAATGTCGGCCAGGTGGGGCTGTTCAAGATCATCGGCGAGGAGTCGGTGGCCTCGGGCACTCGCCGGATCACCGCGCTGACCGGCGAGGGCGCCCTGGCTCATGTCCGCCAGGAGGAGGCGGTGCTGTCGCAGGTCGCCGCGACTCTGCGCGTGCCCCAAACCCAGCTCGGTGATCGCGTGGCGGCCCTGCTGGAGGAGCTAAAGAACCTGAAGAAGCAGGCCTCCTCGCGTCGAACCGATGGCGGCGACAAGGTTTCCGTCGATGACCTGGTAGCCGGGGCGACCGCCGTCGGCAACGCGACTGTGGTGGTCAGGGCCGTCGACGACCAGTCGCCCGATGAGCTGCGCGTGCTGATCGACGGTCTGCGTCGCAAGGTCGGGCAGGGATTGGCCGTGCTCCTGGTCACGGCCGCCGAGGGCAAGGTTCAGCTCGTCGCCGGCCTGTCCCAGGACCTGGTCGAGCGCGGCCTGCACGCGGGCAACTGGCTGAAGCAGGTAGCACCGATCGTCGGCGGTGGCGGCGGCGGCCGGCCCGACCTCGCCCAGGCCGGCGGCAAGAACCCCGAGAAGATTCCCGAAGCCCTCGAGCACGCTCTGAAGACCATCGCAGAGCGATTGAAGTCATGAACAGACAGGAACCATCTTTGATCATCGACCAATTCGCCACGCCGGCCGACCGGCAACCTCATCCAAAGCGATCTTGACGATCGCAGCGCGCGCGGTACGATAGTATTTTTCCCTGCGATCAAGCCTCTAACGGTTTGCTTTCTAAGAGTCAGGCGCATCTTTACCATGAATTGTTACCAAGCCAAGACCGGGGAGCTGTCGCGGCAGTGGTATGTGATCGACGCCTCCGAACAGGTCGTCGGCCGCCTCGCCGCCCAGATTGCCCCGATCCTGATGGGCAAGCACCGTCCAACTTACACGCCCCACATCGACACCGGCGACTACGTCATCGTCACCAACGTGGACAAGGTGGTCTTCACGGGCAACAAGTGGCAGCAGAAATCCTACCAGCGCTACTCGGGCTACCCCGCCGGCCAGCGCGACGAGGCGGCTTGGAAACTGTTCCAGCGACGGCCCGAGCGTATTCTTGAACTGGCAATCCAGCGGATGCTGCCCAAGAGCAAGCTCGGCCGTCAGATGATCGATAAGCTCAAGCTCCATGTGGGCGCGAATCATCCCCACCAGGCCCAGCAGCCGATTCCGCTCGAGCCTCTTTCCGGCCGCCCCGCACCCGCCGGCGCCCTCTTCGCCCCTCCCCCGGTGCCGCGAGGAGCCAGGAAGAAAGCCGGAAAGCCAGCCGTCGAAGCGCAGGCGGCGGCCACCACAGATGTCGCCCCCGCCGTCGTCGAGCATGACCACGCCCTCGTCGAGCCCCCCGCCGTCGTCGAGCTTGCCCCCGCCGTCGTCGAGCCCCCCGTCGTTGTCGAGCCCCCCGTCGTTGTCGAGCATGACCACGCTGTCGTCGAGTCCCCCGCCGTCGTCGAGCATGACCACGCCAACGAGCCGCAAGTCCCGGCATCGGCCGAGCCCGCGAGCGATCCGGACGGCACATCGCCGGCCGCTGAATGAGACGATTCGACTCACCCAAGCTGATCGGGTTCCCCTGAAGCTAGAGAAAGACTGATCATGGCAGTAGCGACCGAGAAGAAAGTCTACACCTGGGGCACAGGCCGGCGCAAGACCGCCGTGGCGCGGGTCCGAATTTGCGAAGGCACGGGCCAGTTCCAGGTCAACGGCCACGACGCCAACATCTATTTCCCGCTCGAGGTCCAGCAGACCGATATCCGGGCCCCGCTCAAGTCCACGGAAATGGGAGAGCGGGTCGACGTCATCGTGAACGTGACCGGCAGCAGCAAGCCCAGCCAGTCGGGAGCGGTGATGCAGGGCCTGGCGCGGGCACTCAAGGAGTTCCGCCCCGACCTCGACTCTGCCCTTCGCGACGGCGGTTACCTCACGCGCGACGCGCGCATGGTCGAGCGTAAGAAGTTCGGCCACAAGAAAGCCCGCAAGAGCTTCCAGTTCTCCAAGCGTTGAACGAAGCAGTTGCCTGC
>JBAUOX010000801.1:0-2046 GCA_049579985.1 Isosphaeraceae bacterium
AAAAAACCATTGGGCGGTCGTACACGGGAAGCAGGTGCTTGTTCGTAACCCGCGTGAGAGGGAACAATCGGGAACCGATCCCGCCCGCCAGTATGACGCCTTTCATGCGGCTGCACTCCTGGATGGAGCCCCTGAAATAGTGGCCTTGGATCCGATGCCCAGCACGACCGCAAAAAGCAAGGCGTTGGCCGGGATCTGCAGGTTAAAATCCATCGTCGAGTGAATGAGCAAGGCCGCGATGCTCCCTATACACGCCAGAAGCACGGAGCGGCGGTAGGGGTTTCGCGCTCCAACGTAAGCGAGGATCATCTTGACGAGTAACCACAGAATGGGGACGAATAGCAGAATCGCACCGGTGATTCCCGTGTCAGTAGCCACTTCCAGATAATCGTTGTGCGCGTGGTCGACCTGGAGTTCGAGCAAGGAAGTCTGATAGCGGTGGAAGGCCACGGGAAATGTTCCCAACCCTGTGCCCACGGCGGGATAATCCTTGAGGATGCCGTCGGCCTGCTTCCAGATGGAACTCCGCGACCAAGGGCTCCCAGAAGGGGTGATGGATTCGAATCGCTTGACGATGGGGTCCAGACCGATCCAGACGGCGTATGTCATAGAACAGGCTATAACGAGCAAAGTGATAACCATCCAGGCTCGACGCCCTTCTCCGAGCAGGCCTAATAACCCCATTAGCATAAGACTCGTTAATACCGAAAAGATGCCCATACGCGAACGGGAAAAGACCACTCCAACCAGCAGCAGGATCACGATGAACGCATAAAAGACGATTCGCGGGTCCAGCCCTGTCCGGCCGGGCCGCCCTCCCCACTTTTCGCCACCGCCGTGGCCGGGCCGGGATTGCAGGTTGTAGAAGACCATCATCGCCGCAAAAGGAATCACAAGCTCCAGCAGCCCGGCAAAATGGTTATGATTGATGTACGTCCCGGTGGCTTCCTCCGTGTAGAACTGCTTGGTCATCCCGAAAATCTTCTGGTAACCGGTCAGATACTGGACGATCCCATAGCCGGCTTCAAGTGTTCCCAACACGATCAGGCCGGGCGCCAGGACGCTCTTGCCTTCTCGAGGCTCGAAGGCATAGGCGGCCAAAATGAAAGCCGCCAGGTAGGCGAGCAGCTTGACGACTCCGAACAGGGTATCATGCGGATAGATGCTCAAAGTCGCCCAGTGCGTGGCCCCCGGAGCGAGGCCAGCTTGAACGTCAAAGAACAGACGGTTCGGCGAGAGCCAGGATACGATTTTCCACGGCACGGGAACTGCCTGGATCAGCACGAGACCCAGAAAAGGAAGCATCCAAAGTGGAACTGGAAGGTTTATTTTCCCCTCGCTGGTCTGTCCGATCAGCACCACCGCGGATAAGAGGAAGAGGGCTGCCTCCACGGCGCTATAAGCGGGAGGTCGCACAGCCCCGAAGGCCAGCGTGGACCCTGCAATGATCAGTAAAAGACCCCATTGAATGATTCGCTTCACTTATTCTCCTCGAAAAGCCGGCATAATTACCGGAGACCTCACAGTTGGAGGTCCGCCTGAGCGACCCATAACACAGATACATTAGTTCAGCCAGGTTCGTGACCTGCGCGGTGCTCCGCCGCGTCAAGGGCGGAGCACCGTTGCCCAAGACGAAAGCCCCGTCCTAGTAGGCGTTCTTACTGAAGAAGCCTCGCCACAGGGTCAGCCAGATAATCTTCAAATCGAACCAGAGAGACCAATTTCGCAAGTAGTAGAGATCATGCTCCACACGTTTGGCAATGGACGTGTCTCCTCGCCAGCCATTGACTTGAGCCCACCCTGTAATCCCCACTTTCAGATAATGGCGGGTATTGTACTGGGCAACGTCATCCTGGAACTTGCTGACGAAGTAGGGCCGTTCGGGCCGCGGGCCGACCACGCTCATGTCACCCTTCAGGACGTTGAAGAACTGGGGAAGTTCGTCGAGATTAGTGGCGCGCAGAAAAGCGCCCAGTTTGGTTCTTCGGGGGTCATTGCTGGTGGTCCAACGCGTGTCGCTCTCTCCCGGATTGCCGGCACTCATGG
>JBAUOX010000802.1:0-14773 GCA_049579985.1 Isosphaeraceae bacterium
CTGAGTTTCGCCTGCTGAATCTGGAGCCGCTGGTCCGCATGAAGCTGACCTCGTTCCGCCGCAAGGACCAGGTTCACGTGCTCGATCTCGCCGAGGTTGGTCTCGTCGACGAGAGCTGGGTGAACCGCTTCCCTCCAGAGTTGAGCGAGCGGCTGCGGGAATTGCTGGACAGCCCGGATCGATGACCTCGAAAGCTCACCGGCTACGCGACTGACGATCACCCCTGGGCGCGATCTCAACCTCAAATGGGCGGGATCGACTGGCGGGTCTCGTCAAGCAAGCTCCTGGTTCCGTGCTGATCGCACCAGGAATGGACGTAATCCCAGTCGATACGATCGCCCTGCACGGCGATCACGTCGCGGGCGTCGTCGCGGTCCTTGGAACGACGCCCAAGCAAGCTCCAGCGGAGCTTGGTAATAATGACGTCCTCGGCGGTTGGAAGCCAAACCTCGCGGTTAGCCGCGGCGACCTTGCGGCGGCGACGAAATCTCTCCCGGTCGTGCGGGTCAGAACTCAACAAGAAGAACTCGATCTTGAATGGGCTCTCCGCCACCTTCGCCACAAATCGAGTCGTCATCGTGACCGTTTCAAAACTCATTTGACCGTCGATTCGAATCGAGGGGGAGAGCCGGCGTGATAGCTCGCCGATAGCCCCCTCCACCAGCTCAACGACGAAATCAGCATCCTGAGTGGAGCGTTCGACGCCGTAGACATTGCTCGAATATGACCCGACGAGCATGTAAGGAATCGAGCAGGCTTCGAGAGCATCAATCACGGCCAATGTGGCCTCGTTGCCGGTCATTGTCCCGACCTCAGACGACGCAGCAAGTCAAGCCGTCGACCGAGGAGTTCCTCGATGGTCTCCTTGCCCACTCCGGGATTCTCGTCTCGTAGGCCGTCCCGCATCCGATCGCAGACTTGCTCAAAAAGTTCCCCGCCGGCGAGGAGCTTTTTCCCCAGGGGCACCTGCCTGGCTCTTTGCACCCGATCTCGGTAAATGTTGTCCAGAAGTTCCTGAGTGGGTTCCATGGCAATTCGGTCGGAGGGAGTGTGTGAGAATATTGCCCCGGCAAGGAAGTAGGTCAGGCTTTCCAGCCTGACAAGGCTCACTCAGAGTTTATTGATTATACCGCCTCGTATGCCTGCCGCCGATGAAGCTCTCGAAGACGAGCTTGCCCAGGTCGTCCACCGAGCAATACGCGGCGACGCCGCCCGAAACCCGGGCCATCTCCTGCACGAAGTTCACCAGGCCCAGGTAGAAGTAGTCCTCGATCAGGGCGAAGCTCGAGACCCGGATGCCGGCGGTGGCGCAATGCCGGACCTCGTTCAGGGTGTGGGTCGCGGTCTTCTCCGCGGGGGGATAGATCAGCACGACCTCGCGGCCCTCGATGTGCGCGGTGGGCTCGCCGTCGGTGATCACGATGATCTGCTTGTTGCTCGCGGACTGCCGCATCAGCCGGCTGCGCGCCAGCCGTAAGCCGGCGTGGATGTTCGTGAAATGCTGGGGCACTCTCCCTTGCGGTTGGTCCATATCGAATCGCAAGTGGACCCGACTGTCGAATATGCTGACCGGCTTGGGGGCCGAGTTGAGCAATTGCCGCTCGGTCATCGGGCTGGCGAACGTGTAGAAGCCGATCATCTCGATCGCATCCTGAGGATACTGGGCCCGGACCATGGCCTGAAGTGCGATTGCCACCTTCTTGGTCGTGGAATACTTGCCGTACCGGCCCATGGAACCACTCATGTCGATGAGCACGACCGTGGCACAGCGCGTTTGATACTCGGTCTCGTGCACGACGTAGTCTTCATGGTTGAGCCGGATCGGGACGCCGCCCCCCTGGCGAACATAGGCGTTCTTGAGGGTCTCGTGCATGTTGATGTTGGCCAGGGAGTCGCCGTAGACGTACGGCCGCGTGTCCTCGAGCCTGACCGATCCCTCGCCCTTGTGCAGAGTGTCGTGCCGTCCCACGCTGTCGCGACGGAAAGTCTGGAAGAGGTCAGTCAAAGCCTTGTCCTGGATCCTCCTGATGCCCTTGGGCGTGACCAGCCACTTGCCCTCCTGATCGCGTTCGATGAGCCCCTCTTTCTCGATCAACTGGACGACCTCGGGCAGGTCGTCTTCGTCGAGGTCCTCCAGGTTGCGCAGGACGTTTTCGCCATACTGGAGCACATACTCCGAAAGCTGGTCGAACAGCTTGTCGGCCGATTGGGGAAAGAAGTCCTGAGATCCGTCCCACTTGGAATACTCAAACAACGACATGAAGGCCATCCGCTCGGTGGCAGCGGGCCACCCTGAGATTCCCGAGGTTCAATCACCGCCTGTAAGTCGATTCACCCGTCTTGGTTGCCTTGTTGAGCTTGTTGTGCACATGCAAGCCCTCAAGGATAAACTCTCCCGCGCTGGCCGTGGCCGCGTCGCGGGCATCGCGATCTTTGAGGTCAGGCAAGAGTGCGAGGCTGATCTCCTCGGCGCGCTTCCGCAGGCCAGGCACCTTGGCGATTCGTTCGAGCACGGCCTTGGTCGGCAGCATGTCGCCGATCTCCACGTTCTGGCCGGACTCGAAGAAATCGACGATCGGGCGGAACTCGCGGACATCGAAGTGGAGGCCGAAGATGTTCTTGACCGCCTCGTCGATGATCCGGTGGATCAGCTTGTCCTCGTGCCCATCGTCCTCGTTCATCGCCAGCTCGAGCTTCCCTCGCGAGCTGGACGCCACAAAGCCCAGATCAGAAACCCGGGGGATGATCCACGCTTCGCCGTTGACGATAGCCCGCCGCTCGGCGTTGGAGACCACGTTTTCCAGGTTCGCGATCGACATCCGGACCGAAACTCCCGACTGCTGGTTCACGTGCGGCGAGGTTCGGGCCAGGCGCGAGATCTCCTCGATGACCTCCTTGACGTAAATCGGGATCGCCAGTGACTGCCTGGCCTGGCCATCGCCGGCATCACGATCGAGCCAGGCATTCTGCTCGCTGATGGCGATGCCTGTTTCCCGGGTCAGCGGGTAGTGCGTCCGCACGACCGACCCGATCCGGTCCTTGAGCGGCGTGACGATCCGGCCGCGGTTCGTGTAGTCCTCGGGATTGGCCGAGAAGACCATGCAGACGTCAAGCTCCAGGCGGATCGGGTATCCCCGGATCTGGATGTCGCGCTCCTCGAGCACATTGAAAAGGCCGACCTGGATCTTGGGAGCGAGATCCGGCAGCTCGTTGATGCAGAAGATGCCTCGATTGGTGCGCGGAATCAGGCCGAAATGCATTGTCAGCTCGCTGGAAAGATAGCGGCCCTCGGCGTGCTTGATCATGTCGACTTCACCGATCAGGTCGGCGATCGTCACGTCGGGAGTGGCAAGCTTCTCGTGATAGCGCTGTTCGCGGCGAATCCAGGTGATCGGGGTCGCGTCTCCCTGCTCGGCCACCAGGTCGCGGGCGTATTTCGAGATCGGATGATAGGGATGGTCATTGAGTTCGGATCCGGCGATCACCGGCAAGAACTCGTCCAGAAGATGCACGAGCTGCCGCAGCATCCGCGTCTTGGCCTGGCCGCGCAGACCGAGAAGGAGCATGTCATGCCGCGAGAGAATGGCGTTCTGGATCTGGGGGAAGACGGTCTCTTCGTAACCGAGGATGTCCGGAAAAAGCGTTTCACCGGCCCGGAGCTTGCGGACCAGGTTGCGTCTCATCTCGTCCTTCACCGACTCGATCCGGTAGCCACTCGAACGCAATTCGCCCAGAGTTCGGGGCCGATCCCTCCCCATGGCGTACCTGCCTCTCCGATGAACCTCGATGCGGAAAAACCATGTCGATAAACCGTTGTTATGCTAGGCACCGAGGAAAGTGAAGTCAACGAAAGCGCACAATGCTTGCGTGCAGACGAAGAGGGAGTGGTGAGTGGCGAATGAACTGCTGCGCTGGTTCGGGCAGGAGACCACTACCCGAATCAGCTTGTACAAGACTGACCTTTCACCGGCACTAAACGGGCGTGCGGTAGGAAAAGTAGATCTCCGGACAAACCAATCCGTTTCTCCCTGCTCGCCGCCGCTCAGCCATTGACCATTCTCTCGTGGCCGGAGACGCTCAACGCCAGTGGCTTCAGGCGTGCCCTGCCGGATGGGTGTCCCCGGAACTCTGTCAACCAGTTTGACTGGTTTACAGTTACGTTGTGTCGCTCAAGCTGCGTTTGATCTGACTAACGCACACCTCTGGAGTAAGTTGGACCTCGCTGCCGAGGAACCGAAGCACGAGATAATTCATCATCTGAAGGCGGTTCGTGATCCGATTGTCGAGGGTACGCTGCCGCACGCTAGAGTGCCATTGCAATCCGTCCACGTAGATCAGAACTTTCGTGTCGCCGCTCAGGAATGCAAAATCGCCTCGCGTGAGAACGCGGCCGCCGTCCCAAACCTCGTGTTGCTTGGTCGGTTCGGGCAGGGAACCGTCGGCGCGAATGGCCTTCAGCAAATTCAGTTCCTGTGGCGATTCACACCCCTCCGCTCGTGCTTCGTCCCACTCGGGGCCCTCGTTGCCAGGGACAGACTGGATGCCCTGGATCGGCCCCTCCTGAATCACCTTTTCGCCGGTCAATGCTCTCAGATACGGCACTGCGAGTCGCCAGTCAAGCAGACGGTGCAGCCGCTGATTCCGATATGAGCGGAGGCAACGGTAACAGGAGTTGGGGCAATCGTGGCCATCAAGGTGCTCCAGCGCAGCTCTCGACACTGCAGGAAGGTTTTCGGCAAGGCGTTGGAGCAACCCTGACCCGCCCAGAACGGGGTCGATCAAGAGTATGTCGAGCGGCTCCTCTCGCGATGGTCCATCTTCATTACGGAGCATCCGCGTCAGAACGTAGACATCCAGGTCGTCCTCATCGACTTCGAATAGGTGGATAGCACCCTGAACCAGCGCGTAGAGCAGTGACCACGACCAGGCTACCGCCTCGTCACCGAGTTGAGCGATGTCGGGAACGACCAGTCGAAGTGTGTCGGCTTTGCGTTTGTGTCCCAACGAGAAGTGGTCCGGCGTCCCATTGCACCGCTTGGCGTGCGGGCCGAGCGCAGCACGGGAGTCCTGGACAGCGTCACCCTCTTTGGGCTTAGCACCCTTGGCCAGCTTCTTTTGCTCGGTCTTGTCAAAATAGTCGCCGCACTGTGAGCAAATTACGAACCCGGGACTCGACGCCCGATCCTCGGCCAGACTACCGACCTCTTTCAGTCCGTGGTTGATGAACCAAATCTCCTCCTGCGACCGTAAGTCCAGCGCCCAGGAGCCAATCCTGAAGCGGACTCCCTCACGGTCGAGTTGCGGGTGCGGGCGGATGTCAAAAGCCGCCATCATCCGGTCTTCCTCGCTATCGGCGATCACCTCAGATTCCCATGCCTGAAACGCGCTGGCGTCCCACGCGGTGAATGTTGCGAGTCCAGCCCCGTCGTTGTCACCGATGGGTGCCTGGCAGCGAGCACAGAAGTTGAGGTTCGGACGATTTGCCAGCCCGCAGCTCCCACAAAGGGTAAACTTGAACATCGACTGATCGGGACCCGTAGGCGAGCCCGGACGATGCAACGCCACGCCGGTCACGCGCCACCGGCCACCCCGGGCGTAAACGATCTGTCCTGGGGCGAATTCACGCTGGGCCTGGAGTCGTCCGCCGAAGACAGGCTCGGGCTGATAGCCCAGAGCCACTGAGCCAGGGTCGGATGGAAACGAGTAACCGGGGAGCAGCCCGGCCTCGGCAAGGACGCGAGGCAAGTAGGCGTATCGGTTGTCCTCGCGGAGGCGGATGGCCAGCATGCGGTAACCCGACTGTGCCTGATCCTCCTTCGGGGTCAGCTTGATCTTCTCTCCGAGTTTCCGCACCTCTTCGGCGGCCTGGCTGAGCAGCTTGCCCCTCTCGACAAGCGTCGCCTTGACCTGCTCCGGGAAAGCGGCCGTGGTTGCCTCGAAGAAGTCGGTCGGTGCGTCCGGTAGGTTTGGCCAGAGTCGCCGCGCTGATGACACCGCAAGTTCCGCCCCTGCTTGGATCTTGGCGAGCAGTTCCTTGATCGAATGCTCGATCGGCTGGCCTTTGTCGGTCAGGTAGTTCGCTAGATTGTGGGGGATGTCCAGCTCGGCATGTTCGAGAGTGAGGCTTCTGACGTGGCGGGCGATCGCCTCCAGGTTTTCGAGATTGAATCGTGGCGGCGGGATCGCCCCAGAGATGATCTCGCCTGGATGATCGAAGAAGTAGCCGTCGTGAGGCGTGTTGCGGCTGAACCCGGCCACGATGCCCATTCGACTGACTCGTCCCGTGCGGCCTGAGCGCTGGGCGTAGTTGGCCGGGCTGGGTGGTATGTTTCGCATGGCGACCGCTTCCAGGTCGCCGATGTTGACTCCCATTTCCAGGGTTGGCGTACAGGCCAGCAGGTTCGGGCGAGGCGGATTGCGGTTCATGAAGCCGTCCTCGGCTTTCTCGCGGTCCTCCTCGGTCACCGCTGCTGAGTGCTCGGCTGCAAAGAGCGGCGGGGCGTAGTCCTGCACGGCCATCAGAGCGTTGAGGTTTTCCTCGATGATTGGCCCTCTCCACGGTCTCATCCGTCCGGAGCAGGTCGGGCGGTCGCAGGGGTGCTCGTCTGGCACGTTCGCGGCGACCCGGTCGCACACCGAGCAGCGGCGGAAGGAGCGGCCGATCTCGAATTCGAGCTGATTGTAGTTGACCTGGTAGCCTTCCCCGTCCTCGTACTCGCTGCCCACCGTCTCCAAGGAAAGGTAGCCCTGGTCGGACAGCCATACGATGAGGGCTTCAAGCGACTCCGCTGTGCCGGGGTTGACCGTGTCATTGACGCGGTTCAGGTGCTGCCAGAGGCGCTGGATTGAGGTCTGATTGCCCTTTGAGTTCCATGTCGCGGACAACTTGAAGGCGCGGGATTCGACGGTTTTCTGTTGCGGCAAGAGGAATGCGACCGGCTTGCCGACGTAGCGATTGACCTGAATTCCGAACCGGGAAGCAAGCTTATCGTTGGCGTAGAGGCGGGTCTTGAAAACCTCGTGGTTGACCGCCATCCGCTGCCGCATTTCGTCGAGGATCAGCCGAGCTGCGTGGGCCGCGACTGAGGGGCGGAGCTGGTGCTCGGCGCAAAGCCGCTGAAAGTCATCGCCCGCGAGAGCCTCGTCAAGCCCGGCGTACTGGACCTTGACCAGGCCCATCTTCTCCAGGGCGGCACGTGCACGCGGCGAGATGACGAACTCGGCCAAAAGCTCACCCCAGACGCGGTCCTTCTCACGCCTGATTTGGTCCTTCTTCTTCGACTTCGAGAACCGCCCTTGGATGATGTAGTGCTCGTGTAACTCGTTAACTAGCCACTCCAGGTCGTGTGGCTCCGACTCGCATTCGAGCAGGGAGTACACCAGTCGGCGCAGACGAACGCGCTCCTCGGACGCCTCGACGAATCGCGCCTGGTGGGCGGCGTCCTGTCGGCTGTCACAGAAGACCAACAGCTTCCGCTGGTCGAGTGGCAGACCGTTCATGAGCACCCGTGCAACGTGTGTGAGCGCTGACGAGTTCCCCAGGCTGACTGGCGTCAGGATATCGGCGCTGCCATACCGGCTGGAGCAGACCGGGCAACGGGTTCCCCGGCCCTTGTGCAAGAGCACTGGTCGGAGCAGATCTTGGGTACCCGGGAGGCCCTTTTCCCCCGCGTTCCAGAGTCGCAGGCTTGTGGGGTCAAGGTTGCAGTCGAACAGACCCAACTGAGCAGGCTGGTCTTCCGTCTCCGTCCCATCGTCGTCCGGGTCTGCTGTCGCGGGTTCGTCGTCCTCGTCCTCGGACCCAAAGGCGTCGACTTCGGGATCGACCTCGATCCTGGATTTGGGTGGATCGTAGAGGAAGAGCGTTTCCTTGGTCGACCGCCGCCAGGTCCAAGGCTCAAGGGGCTGGTTCTCGTCCGGTTGAACGGCCACGAAGAAGTCCCAGCCACAGGTTCGGCAAAGGGCCAGCGGCAGGCTTTTCGAGCCGCACTGGTCACACTCGCCAATTCCCTCTCCGAGCAGCTTCCCGCACGATGCGTTCGTACAACGCCAGAACCGAGCCAGGCCCCGGAGGAACCGGTGGACGCGGGGCCGGATCTTGACGAAGCCACTATCGGGCAAGCAAGGTCCGACGAGAAGCGCAGCTTCCAGCTCGCGGCGAAGGACTTCGGGATCGACACTTTGACGCTCCGGCCGCTCGCTGAGCAGTTGTAACACCTCTTCCTCGGAGCGAGGATGTTGGAGCCATTCCATCATCAAGTAGGGCAGCGCCGCGCGGTCCCAGAGGGCCGCGGGCGGCTCCGTCGACTCGGTCGGGGCTCCGACCAACTTTCGGACAAGGATCGCGAGCTGCTTTGGGTCGTCCTGGTTGAAGGAATTCAGCTCCGTCCCGGCGATGTTCGGGGGCGGGGGTAAGGTCAACCCGGCGGGTAACTGAGGAGTCTTGGTCACCTCGGTGATGATCGCCTCGGGGGGCATCTCCTGGCCGGTGAGGCGGGCGAAAAACTGGGCGATCCCGGCCTTGGGGTCGGTGTCCTCTCCGGCCTGGAGGGTAGCCGAAGTCCCGATGAAGACCGGGTCGAATTCCGGATTGCTCGTACGGAGAGCGTCCTTCAGGCGACGCATCAGGCAGGCGACGTCGGTCCCGAGGGTGCCATGGTAGGTGTGGACTTCGTCGAGCACGATGTAGCGGACACGGTGGTTCTTGAAGATCTCCCGCCCGTCTTTCCGCATCAGCATATATTCGAGCATCAGGTAGTTCGTCAGCAGCAAGTCCGGGGGCTTTGTGCGAAACTCGTTGCGGAGAACACGCTCATTCTCAGGAGCGTCGGCGGGGCGGGAGCCCATGACTCGAGTCTCGCCGGTATAACGTCCAAATGATACGGTCGTGCCCTCGACAAGCTTGCGAATACGGCCGCACTGGTCATTGGCCAGCGCGTTCATTGGGTAGATCAGGATCGCCTTGACCGAGTCCTCGCCTTCGCGGTGCTCGCGGAAGCAGTGGTCGATGATCGGCATCAGGAACGCTTCGGTCTTGCCCGAACCGGTCCCGGTGGCGACGACCGTGGGCTTTCCCTCAATAATCCGGCGGCAGGCGTCGGCCTGATGGCGATAGGGTCGCTCGGCGATCGAGCCGAAGCGGGTACGGCCCTCGGATGAGAGCACATCGAGCGGGGAGCCGTTCTCGAACGGTTGCGCGAGTGCGATGAACGGCTCGCGGGTCAGGAAGCCGTCCTTCTCGATCTCGCTGCGAAAGGCTTCGGCCAACTCGGTCTGACGAGGGGCGAAAGCCGTCTTCAGGAGCTTGAGGTACTCGGTGCGGAGGTTCCGGGCGATCAGGAGAGGATTCATTGCCCGCACACCTCATTGAGGGGTCAACCCAGCTCCAAGTGCCTGCCGGATCAACCTCCTGGCACCTAAAGTGAGTCAGACGGCCAGAGTCGGGATTTCGACGAGAACGACAGCGGGATCGAGCGATTCGCGACGAATGCAACACCCGCAATCGTCGAAGACGAAGGTCCAGCGGCCACAAGCGTGGCTGGACTCATCACGAACGTTGCCCATCTTTATGCCTAGCGCCAGTCGAACCTGGAACTGCTCTGGGCTCAGACCGTCCGGCAATTCTGTCGCCCTGATCGCTGTTCCACAAGTGAGGAGGACGGCCTGGCTATACCGAGCAGCTTCGTCAAGGGCGAGCTTTCGGGGTAGGTTCCGCGAGACATACGACGTAACAACGGCAATAGGTTTTCCGCGTGCCGAATGATACTCCCAAAGCCGGTCGCAGAAAGAATGTTCGGACCCGTGATGGCTTATCTTGACGAGATGAGCGGAGAGATTGTCGATTCCCATCAGAAGGATCGCGTCGGACCAGCCGTTGCGTTCAACATCGCCACCAAGGATCACCCTTGTCTCTCCATGTATTACCAGGAGCGCGACCGAAACCAAGTTGTGGTCCGGTACACGGTATTTTACTTTGATTGTTTTATCTTCATTAAAGCAGCTCGCCAGTTCGGTTTCATATCGACCAACCAGGTCTCCTGACGGCGCAAGCGCGACGATCCGAAATGGCGGCTCTTCCGTTTTTTGGTGCGAGCATCCCGGGATTTGTGGGCCTTCTTACTGGGCGAGGGCCGTTTTCCCCGGCATTCGCACTTATCCCCGGAAGATCCGAAATGGCCCCGAATTAGTGAACGGCACCGGGTAAAGTAGGCTCCCCGTCCCGACCCGCAAGATTTTTGGGAGCGGGGGTTTAGCTCTCTTGCGCTTGTCCTTCAGAATGGCGAAGATTCGGTAGAACTCGACTGCATTGTCTTTGTCCTCGGGCGTATCGAGCGACTCCGCATCGCAGTGCAAGAATTCGATAAGATCGACGAAACCAGCCCCAGAAAGGCCATTAAACTGCCAAAAGTACTTGATATTACAGCAATCAAGAATATGACTCATTCCCTTATAGTGGTCGTCATGAGGATGAGTCAGGCAAAGGAACTCCAGATCTTTGATGTTCCGCGATCTCAGGAATTCCAACGTTGAATTCTTGCTCTCGTCGCTGCTGGAACTCGCGCAACAATCAACCACACCCCAACCACCGTCGGGGAGGCGCAGGACGATGCTCTCTCCCCTTCCAGCACCGAGAACGTGGACTTCCAACAGTTTGGCGGAACTATCGCTCATCGTCTGGCGTGAAACCTTCGAGACCAGCTTCGATCTCTTCGCGAATCTGTCGTTGCCGCTCGGGGCTAATGATCTTTCTCGGAATTAGTTCAGCATCGAACCGAATCGCTCCGCCCACCTTGACGGCCCTGAGCAAAAACCGATCGCGCTCCCCGATGCCTTTGCTCGCAAGTTCCTCGGCCGGGTACGGACCGCAAAGACGCTCACCGCGACTTGTGTCGAGCCGAACGTAGGCTTTATCGTCTTCGATTTTCTCAACAAAGCCCTGGAACTCTTCAGTCGGCGTCACTTGAGGTCCAGGCGACGCGTGATTGCCCTCGTGCTGCGAGCGGGCATCTGGCTGCGGGGCACGCAGATGGGCCAACACTTCATCGGATATATGGCCCGAAGGATTAGCCTTATGCAGCAACAACACCAATTGCTTCCACTCACTTGTCGTCAGTCGTGAGCTCGGTTGCGACTCGAAACCCCGATTCTCGTGTTTTGCCGTTGCCGCGATGGGGAGCTTCCCCTCGAGCCAGATTTTGGCTGGATAAGGTCTAAGGTCTACTTTTTGCCTCCGCGCCGCATACAAATAGCTATACACGTAGTATAAGAAAGCGGCAGACTTTGAGGGGAGTTGGATCGTAGATTCCCGCCTAACCGCAAGCGTTTGACGCATCCATCTAATGAACACTTCCTTCTCTCCGCTCGAGACGGACGCGGGGTGGGTTCCGACCCCACCTAGCAACCACAAACGGTACGGCGAACCGAGACCGGTGTGATACTCGCTCGACCCAAAATCGTCGGCGTCTCCAGCCGAAGCAACCTCGCCGATTCTCGAGACAAAGCGAAGGTCTTCAGTCGTCGGCATCGCTCTTCTCCCCGGAGATGCTCGCCGAAATCTGGGCTTGATCCATGCGTGCCTTGGCAGTTTGGGCTTTCTGGATCGCTCGCTCGCATTCCCATAGCAGAGTACGGACATCCGACTCGTCTAGGGCGATACTCATTCCGTGTCTTCCATCGATGTCTATGAATTCGAGTCTCAAGGTAAAGGAGACAACCACTCCCTCGATCTGGTTCGCATCATCGTTGTAGACGGGTCGCAGGTCCGTGATCATCCGGGAACTTTCGAGCAAGTTGGCGTAGTCGTAACGGAGTTCTAGTGCCTTTGCAAGGTAGTTGAACCGAGGATTCGCCAGTAGATCAGCAAGCGCGGGCCGGACGTTATCCCAGCGTTGAAATTGCTCCTCATTCCACTCCGCTCCCTCTCTCAAAGCGGTCTGAAACCCGTCGAGGATCTTGGCTACCGAAAGTCGAAACCGACGGCGGAGGTTAAATAAGTAATTTAGGATGTCGACGAGCTTGGACCCGTTGTTCGGTTGATCACCCAGCGCACGGCCGGCGATTTCAGACAATTCCGTGAGCGAATCGGGCTTTGTCCCTACGGCATTGATCTGTTCGTTCAGCCTGAGAAGAGCTTCGGGCTCCAGGTCCCGCACTAATGACAAATCTGATATCACTTGCTTCGGCAATTTCATGGCCAATTAACTATGCCAATTAGAAGGAGGTTCTTTCGCGCCTGGAGCGCGGAGAAGCAAATTTGCCCTTTTTGCCTATCTTGCCCGCTCAGCAGCCTGTGATATTCATTCTAAGTATCTGACACGGCCCCAGCAATCGTGTGGCAGGAAATTGACGTGCTATCGGTGCTCTCGCTCTGACCAAGCTGCATTCGGCACCATCACCTCACGGCGGTGCGACTAATGACTAAATCACGTCCGGCAAGGAGTCTTTTCCAAGAGACATGGCTCGCTGCCACCGGGCGTCGCGCTCCGCCTTGTCGCGAAGGACGCGCCGGGCCATCTCGGGGGTGAGGATGCCTTCGTCGGGGGAGAGCCCTCCGGCCTCGGCGGCACGCTCAACTTCATTCGGCGGTTGAAACATCGCCGGGTTCGACTCAAATCCAATCCGCCGCCCAGTCGCGGATCTCGGGGAGCTTTGCCAAGGCGCGCTCGACCAGGGGCCGGACCGTGTCTTCCGGCCGCAGGAGCAATTGTCGAACGATTCCCAGCCAGGGGCGTTGGGGAAGGAGTTCTTCGCGAAGTCGTTCGCGCGTTTCGGGTTCGATCGGATACTCGTCGATGAGGCGCGCAAGGAGGTAGAGGACGACCAGGTACTTCAGGCGGCGCTCCTCGCGAATGGGCTCTTGGTTGAGCTGAAAGAGGTCGATCGTCGTAACACCACGCTCCGCCCGAGATGGATCGGGTACAACACCCGCTGCTCCTGTCTTTCCGTCCCAGACGAAATGGTCAAGGGGCTCATCTTCGCATGGATCCAGCAGCAAATTCTTGCCCTGGCCGTCGGTCGGGAAGCGATCGCGCTTAGCGTTGTTGCAGTTTTTGCAACCGCGGAGGAAGTTCTCCCAGTCGAACATTCGGGCAGGGTACAGGGTCTTTGGCCAGAAATGCTCGATATCCTTGGCCGCGATCTGCTCGCAGTACGCGCACTTGGCCTTCGTATACGCGTCCAGCGCTTCGGCGACCTTATCACGTGCCTGGGTACCCAGGAATGCGGCCCACGCCTTACCCACTCGGACATCCCGGGGTGTGAACTTGCGGGCGTCCGAGGATTTCCGGTCCAGGTACGATTGCGTTCTGGTGTCGAGGGCAACTTCGGCCCGCGGCCGTCGCAAGTGGATCACTTCGTTGTCCCCAGCTTCGTCAATGTTTCTTCGACATACTTTTCCATCTCCTGTTGCCGGAGGCGTTCCTCGGCGGTCTCACCGGGCGCGGTGAGTCGTTGGGCCAGTCGCTCCTCGAGTTGAATCAGCTCCTTTCGTTCTTTCTCATTGAGCTTCTTCCATTGTCGCCTGGCCACCAGATCGGCGTGCTCGCGGATCAAGTCCTCCGTTTCCTCATCGCGCGTTCCAGAGAGTCCGAAAAGCGGGCTGGTCAGGATCTGATCGACACGCCAACCCCGGACCGAATCGACCGGATACTCGGCGCGGACGACTCCCTTTTCCTCCGTGTCGCGAAGCACAATCAGGCCCCCATCGCTCGCGGCTTGGGCGACAAACGGACTGTGACTCGTAACGATGAATTGCATCCGAGGGAATGACTGCCTCAACAAAAAGCCGATTTCACGCTGCCAGATCGGATGAAGGTGGGCATCGATTTCGTCGATCAAGATCACTCCATCCGCGATGACACGCGTGCCTTCTTCGTCTTTCTCGACTAGCGCGCCGAAATCGTCGGTTGATGCCTCGAGGTGGCGAAGGATGTCGATTGCCAGTGCCAGGAAGCTCCGGTATCCGTCGCTGAGGTCCAGCACAGCGACCTCGGCTCCCCCCACGCTGATGAAAGTGACACGCTCGGTGGTGATCCGGCACAACCGAACAGGATCGGGCAGCAAATCGTCGATGACCCGCCTGACTACTTCGTACGCCTTCTGCGCTCGTTCCTTGTCGGGATGGTGGGGGTCGATGGATCGGCTATAGAGGCTTGACAGCCACTCTGCACATTGGGTCAAAGCCGCGGCCTCGCGGAACAGAGTCACGAACCGCGATTCTCGACCCGTGGAGAACATGAGTTGAGATACCTCGGAGGCCCCGCCTAGAAGACGTCGAAATGGGCCATAACCGCACGAGAACCACCCCGTTTTTCTCGCGGCGTAAGGACCACTCATCAAGCTTTTTTGGTCTTTTGTTTCTGATGTGAGGATCAGTTGAGGCTGGTCGTAGGGAATTCCTCTAAGGTCGATGAGGTTCCTGCCCGTAACGGTGAAAGACGTTTCGTACGGCCTTCTCCGAGGCTGCCCCGAAGCGATGTCTCGGTCACCTTTGATGATTGATGCCACGAAAGAGCCCAGCTTCTTGTCTTCTCGTACCCAGCCGTCTGGATTAAGCAGTCGTTGTCCCGCCAATGGTCCGACGAGGGAGATGGCCATGGCCTGGAGCAGCGTGCTTTTCCCCATCCCATTTTCACCCAGCAGAATGATCCAGCCGCTGTAGTCGTCACCGTCATGCGGAAAGTGAAGCTGGGCATCTTCAAAGCACTTGATATCTTGGATTCGAAACTCGCGCAGATACACGTTTGTTGCTCCAGTCGGATCACGGAGTTGCGCT
>JBAUOX010000803.1:0-8491 GCA_049579985.1 Isosphaeraceae bacterium
GCCGGCCGCGTCTCGGTAACAGGATCGGGACCCTCACTCTCGGCCGGTACGACGCGGTCCCGACCCTTGGGCCCGTTCCTTCCATTCCCCTTCGTGGGGGGCAGCGGATTCGGATCAGTCTGGGTTGTTTGGATCGCCTGAATCGCTGTCTGTGCCTCGATGAACGCCTTTTGCACCTGTTCGGCATTCCATTGAACCATCCGCGCCGGGAAATCCTGGCGTTTGGCCCAGTCGCTGACCGTCTTGAGCAGGCCGAACCCGTGTTGCTCGTCCTGCTTCTTGATCCAGGCGAAGAGGGCCTTGCCAGATTGCGGTGCGCCGGGCGCATCGCCAGCGGGCCGGGAGCTCGACGAAGTCGGCTCTGCGTGTGGAAGTGCGTGCGACGAGGGATGGGCATGTTGCGTTGGGTCGGCGGCCAGTGAGGGATGCCGCACGCGCTCCTGAACGAAGCGCGGCACCCCGTCGCGGTAGAGGTAGCGGCCGATGCCGAACTTGACGGCCGCGCGCTTGAAGGCGTCGGAGAAGCCGCTCTTGTCGTCATCGCCCGAGTCCGCCATTCCGGCGTAGCCGCCGGCATCCGACTTGGTCAGCGTTGTGCCATCGGGCAGGCGAATGGTCAAGCGGCAGATCACCGAGTTTTC
Organism: Isosphaeraceae bacterium; assembly: GCA_049579985.1. Lineage (GTDB taxonomy): Bacteria > Planctomycetota > Planctomycetia > Isosphaerales > Isosphaeraceae > Aquisphaera. The sequence goes on from JBAUOX010000803.1 coordinate 642, forward strand.
CAGAGGCATGTATTCGTCCCACCAGTTGGCCGGGCCGAGTACGTCGTCGAGGCGATTCATCACGGTCCGGGCCGTGATGTACTGAAGCTGGCGCGCTCCCTGCGAGCGAACCCGGACTTCCTCGGGCATAAAGGGAGCAGCGAGGGCTGCGAAGAGCTCCAGTTGTTGATCCATGGTGTTCTCGTGGGACAGGAGGTCAAGCGAAGAACGAAGCCGCAATGCCCGCGGATCGCGCCGCGATGGTCAGGTTTTGAACTCCGGAATCCCGTGCGGCCAGCTTCGCGTTGACCTTGAAGTCGTACCGCCAGAGGATCATCAGCATCAGCAGGCAAGCCAGCAGGATGGCTCCCACGGCCACGCCCAGCATGGCGACGAAGATGTCGCTCTTGGGAGCCTGAACAAAGACGCCGGGCCGGCGACTTGCTGCTGCCGCGGGACGGGCGGTCCTGGCGGCCGGGTTAGATCCGCGGCTTGATTGTAGACGAGACAAGGTCGCCTTCCTTTATCTTCTTGCCCTGGTACGTCGTCCCATTGACCCGGCCGACGGCCTGGTCGGGATCGACGGCGATGATCGTGATTTTGCCGAGGTATTCGGGCCGGGGAGTCTGCCGGAAGAGGAACAGCTCATGACCGACGACCAGCCCATCGTCCGACCCGATCGAGAGCTCCACGCGTCGGTTCGAGGGATCAACCCGCTTGACTTCGCCAACGACCGGAGGCGGGCTCTCCATCCCCTTGATCTGGCTGATGTCGTCGGACAGGCCGTTCTGCCGGAGCAGGGCGGAGAACTTGGCCACGCGCTCGCGCAGATCCGTGTTGTGCTTGGTGGCCGTTTCGAGGATGCGCTCGAGTTCCCGGATCCGATCGGTGAGTTCGGCCTGCTTGAGCTTGAACTCGTTGGCCTGCTTCTCGACGGCCGTCTTCTGATCGCGAATCTGTAACGATTCCTTGCGCCGGGCCTCGGCGTCCTCGAGCGCCGTCTTGGCATTCATCTCCGCTGTGGCCACCTCGCCGCTGACCTGCGTGATCTGCTTCTGGGAATTGGCGATCTGCGCCTCTTGCGCCTGGATCTGGTCGTTCAAGTTCTTGCTCAAGGCATCGTAATTGGCCTTGGCGGCGTCCAGATCCTTCTTCGATGCATCGACGGCGGCCTGGGCGTCATTGAGTTTTTTCGTAAGATCGCTGACCTTCTTTTTCTGCTCTTCCGTGGCGGATCTCCAGTTCTTTGCGGTCGTGAAGACCACCGTGGAGATCCCCAAGAAGATCAGGGAAAAGGCCATGATGACGATGACGAGGAGTTTACCTACAAAGGTCATGGTCCCATCCTACCATGCAAAGTAAGACGGCCGGCCGACCACCCTCGCGGCATCACCGCCGCGAGTCAAAGAAGAGATGGGGCTTGGACCGTGTCTGTCCCGGAGATGAGGCGGGTTTGCCTTGGTCGTGCTCCCCGCAAGGTCGACAATCCTTGATCAAATGTAACGCTACGTGCCCGCGAGCGGCAAGCCAATTCCACCTCGGAACATGGAAGGCTCCGGCGCGAAAGATTCCTGTCCACGTCAATCGTGGCTTGGGCTTGCCCAAATTTACCCCACGCCCGGGGCAATGGCAAGCTGCCGAGCTTGTAGATTCTCCGGTCGTCCCTACTTTTAGAATACATTTGCTGAGAACCGCAAATGGAATGAGCCGAGCCTGGCGGGAATGCGGCTCGGCGGGAGCCCCGCCCTGGCATGCTGCAAAGTTGCGGTTGGCGCATGTTTTCTTTCCTCTCGGATTTATTGCGCTGGTTCGGGCAGGGTCTCCCGACCACCGCCGTTCGGCCGACCAGAGGTTTCCAGGTGACGCGCCGACGGTCGGGGACTCGTTCGGCGAGGGTCTCCTGGACCCGCCATTCGGCTGAGCGGAGGTCACCACGTGACGCGCCAACGGTCGGGGTCTGGGAGAGCTGCGGTCGCCGAGGACGGGGGTCAGGAGACCACAGCCCGAACCAGCTACCGGCAGAGATTGTTGGTCGAGCACGACCTCGCTGAATCATCGGGGTCCACCGTCGATGTCGCGCCGAGTTGGGTATCCATAGCCTGAACAGATGGACCGTAAAATGTATAGAAATGTTGAGAAACGCGGAGTTCACACAGCCCGAAACGGTTCGAGCCCGCCATGCGTGGCCAAGCCGGAGATTAGCACGGCGGATCGCCTCGGTTCCAGGGAGGGGTCGAGCCGGGCCGGGCCCCCGCAGGGGTGGGGCGTAAGCCGGTAGGGTGCGTCGAGCTTGCGATGACGCACCGCTCAACGTCCCGGTGCGTCTTTGCTACGCACCCTACTTGCTTCGTAGAAAGAGGAGGGACACTTCACGCCCCGGCCCGACGCTCCTCCTCGGGATAACCAGTTGAAGAGCCAGGTCATGGTCTCCGCCACGCGCTTCATCGGCCTGACCAGATTGCGATCCAGGTGTCGGCCAGTATGGACGATCTCGTGGCGGAGATCCCGAGTTTGTTCCAATTCCCACGCCAGCCGCACCCCGTTGAGGGTGGGGAGGACGTGGAGATAAGGACCCGGAACGCGACTCTGCTTAACGGAGCAGACGTGTACGGACTTTTAGGTACCTTGACAGTTTATACTTTGGTCATACATTGGAACTAACGCTGGTACTCCGGTAGCAGCGTTATCCGATTACGATAGCCGAAAGGCTGGGGGAACCGGAGGAACGGTTGAAACTGTCAAGCCCCAGGACCACCGCCGCGAAGAGGAACGCAAGCATCAGCACAAACTCCTTCCTGGTGTGGCCTCGCAAGGCTGACCTCGCCCAAAACGCTTGGACGACAGCATAGACCAACACGTCGAAAGACGAAGCAGACCAGAGTTGGCTTCGGCCAGCTCGTGACCAACAGTGCGGGGTGGGGCGATAACCGTATGCTCGCAGTCGCTCCACTCCCTCTCGACCTCCAAGGAGCGGCGAGATGGAAGAATGGCACCTAACTGAAAGTGACCTAAAAAAATATCCCCATTTCGATCCGCTTATTTCAGCAAAAGACGCTGAAGCATTGGCAACCGACGCAGACCGGGTTGCAAAGCATGCTTTTTATCCCTTCATGCTATATCCGCAGCGATGGACTCGCTTTGCTGAGAAAGGCAATACAGGGAAGGTCAAAAAACGCCCCATTCGTTATGCCGCCCGCCGCGATGCATACATCTTTTCATACTATCGGCACCTCTTGTCACAGAAATATGAGGCTGAGCTTAAATCCCTTGGTCTCGATACCAGCGTCTTGGCGTACCGCCGCATTCCAGTCGCTGATGGACAAGGAGGAAAATGCAATATCCATTTCGCCCATGAAGCAATTTCTAAAATTAGAGAGCTGGGCGATTGCTGCGTGATTGCCCTCGACATCAGCAGCTATTTTGAATCCTTGGATCACATTAAATTAAAGGGATTATGGTGTCGCATGCTTGGGGTCACCAGGCTGCCCGCCGATCATTTTCATGTGTTTGAAGCAATCACTCAGTATGCCGAGGTTGATAAGGAAAAAACTTATGAAAGGCTCGGCCACTTCGGTGCAAAACGAACAACAAACACGGGGAAGTTGATAAACGGCTATCTTACGCCATATAACAAAATGCCGAAGCACCTTTGTAAGGGCAAGGACTTTCAAGACACAATAGCCGGGGGCAACGGTGACAAGACAATTATCAGAAAAAATTATAAGCCATTCGGCATACCTCAGGGAGCTCCAATTTCTGATTTGTTAGCCAACCTTTATCTCGTCGACTTTGATAACATTGTTGCAGGCTGGGCACGTGATGCTGGCGGTGCCTACTATCGATACTCCGATGATATTTTGATTGTCGTGCCCGGCAATGAAGTAAAAGGAAGAAGCCTGATGATGCGAACACGCGATCTTATTAAGCAATTTGGCGATAAGCTTGTAATCAAAGAAGAAAAATCATCATTATTTGTTTTGGAAACCTATGGTGATGGGCAAAAGTGTCAGTTGCTTCATGGCAAGCAAGGCAAAAACGGCCTCGAATATCTTGGGTTTAGGTATGACGGCCAACGAGTTTATCTACGTGACGCTACTCTCTCGAATCTTAGGCGAAAAGTTACGCGTGCTGCCTATCGTGAAGCAACTACATATGCACGCAGGTATCCGGACAAAAATACGTCGCAGTTAAAGGCGCTTACTAATTACGAGCGGCTAATCAAGCAGTTCGGCAGAGTGGAAGATTTTGGGGAAACGCAGCATGATTACCGCAAATGGACATTCTGGACGTACGCGACTAAAGCCTCAGAAGTGTTTGGGCCGCTGGGCAGGCCAATTCTACGCCAGCTTAGAAAACACCGCACCTCAATAAAGCACCGCGTTGACAAGAGCTTAGAACATGCGGTTGCCCAGCGTGAAAAACGGAAGGCCAACGGCTCTGCTACGAAGCAACGCATACCGCCCATACTGGCGGGCCCAACGGATCATGTCGGGAATTCCGGTGTCGGAGCATCTTTTCGCGTGGCGGACGACCGCGACGGCGCGGCTCACGGACGATGCCGAGGCGATGGGAAATGACCTCGACCCAGTCCTCTGCTCCGTAGGGCCGGCCACTGCGCACCGACGACCGCACGCCATCCAACTCCTTGGCCGGTTGTTCCCCACGGACCTTCCCTCGCCAGCGGGCCCGACGTTCCGGCTCAGTGCGACCGAGCTGCTCCCATTCCGGGAACGAGTCCAGGATGGGATCGGCATGTCCGGCGCCATGGCAGCGGTGGCTCGACCAGGTATACTCGCACGGATCGGCCACCATCGCGGCCCGCACCGGGTTGGCCTCGATGTACCTCAGAACGACGAGCAGGTGGTCGCCGTCCTGGATGACCGGAGATCGGAAGCGGCCCTGCCGGACGTGGCCGCTGGTTCCCTGTCTCCGGTGGTGCCGCCAGGTGTGAGCGACGGTCAGGGACTTGGAGTTCCGCGGACACCATACCCAACTCTTGACGCGGGGTTGTGGCCGGGTTAGTTCCCCACCATGGCTCGATTGGCACGTGTGATAGCTCCTGGCATGCCCCACCATGTCACCCAGCGGGGAAACCGCAGACAGCAGACGTTCTTCGGTGAGGAAGACTACCAGCACTATCTCGAGCTCATGTCGCAATTCTGCCGCGCGGAGCAGGTCGCGATCTGGGCATATTGCTTGATGCCCAATCATGTTCACTTGATCGTTGTCCCGCAGTCCGCCGAGAGCCTGCGTCGCGCCATCGGCGAGGCACATCGCCGGTACACGCGGCGGATCAACTTCCGGGAGGGCTGGCGAGGGCACCTGGGGCAAGGCCGCTTCGCCTCGTTCGTCATGGATGAAGACCACCTCCTGACCGCGGCGCGGTACGTGGAGTTCAACCCCGTGTGCGCGCCGGATTGGTCCAGGCACCAAGCCGTTATCGCTGGAGCAGCGCGGCGGCTCACCTGAGAGGGCGTGATGACGCCCTGGTGCAAGTCGTTCCGTTGCTGCAAATGGCTCCCAACTGGCGCCGTCTGTTGACCAGCGCCATCAGAGACGAGGAGTTGAAAGCCCTCCGCGCGCATGAGCGTACCGGCCGGCCGCTTTGGGTCCATGGGGACATAGTGAATTGCCCTTATAGAGTAGGGGGAATAGGACGACGCAGATAAACTGCCCAATCTGCCTGGATCGCTTTCACTATTCACAATGTCCCCCTCGGTCTCCCGTACTTGCATATATTGCGTTTATTGCGTATAATCCAATTAAGGGTGCCGGTTGGCGGAGCCCTGGTGATACATGTGTTTTGCTAAGGAGGCAGCTCAATGGCGGCTCTAGGAAGAATGACCACGCCGCAACTGCGGCCCCCTACCGAAGCCGAGAGCCGGCTTGCTCGAGAGTCGAGTAGGCGGCTAGGGCCAGCGCTCGCTTCTCTATTAGTTCCAAGCGATGCGGCCGCTCCCGCGGAGACGGTTCAACTCAGTGTGTGCGTTCCCGGCCAGAAACCCGAGCCTGCGCTGGAGATCCCGGCATTCGCGTTCCAATTGCTAGGCCGGATTCTGACCGAAATGGCAGAGGGCAACGTGGTTACCCTTACGCCGATTCACGCCGAGTTGACGACCAAGCAAGCCGCCGACCTTTTGAGCGTCTCGCGGCCCTTCCTGTGTAAGCTGTTAGACAATGGCGACATCCAACATCGCAAGGTGGGTCGTCACCGGCGAGTTAGGTTCGTTGATCTGATGGAATACAAGCAGCGCACCGACGACGCCCGCTCTCAAGCACTTGATGAATTGGTGGCCCAGGCACAGGAACTCGATATGGGCTATTGACTAGTGAAGATGTTTACGGTCGTCTTTGATGCGTGCGTACTCTATCCCGCTCCATTGCGCGACTTGCTCGTGCAGTTGGCGCTGCGTGACATCTTCTCTGCTCGATGGACAGACGCGATACACGATGAGTGGATCTCGAATCTGTTGGAGAGCAGGCCCGATCTCAGTCGTGAAGCCCTGGAGAGAACCCGGAGTCTCATGAATTCTCATGTCCGGGATTCTCTGGTCACCGGCTACGAGGGGCTGATTCCCGGCCTCTTGCTGCCGGACGAAAACGACCGCCACGTGTTCGCCGCAGCGATTCGCTGCAATGCCGACGCGATCATCACATTTAACTTGCGCGACTTCCCGGAGAGCAATCTTGAGTTGTTCGGCCTCGTGGCTATTCATCCTGACGAGTTCGTTGCAAACGAACTTGGCCTTCACGAGGCAGTCGTCTGCGAAGCGGTTAAAATCGTCCGCTCACGACTCAAGAGTCCTCCCAAGACCGTTGAAGCATATCTCGCAGCCTTGGAGCGACAAGGGCTCACGCAGACAGTTTCTGATCTCAGACGGTTCGCAGCCCTGCTGTAATAGTTCACGTCACCTCGTGACGACGCTACGGCCGTTGAGCTGATCGCCCGGGTGAGTTCCGGGGACACCATACCTGTGCGCCGTGAACCGTGAGGTGTTGGTCTTCAGTGGGTGCAATTCCCACCCGGCAACTGGGTCGCTCCAGCCGGTAGCTATCGGAGCGGCGGTGGAGGTAACGAAACCGTCGGAGCCTTCGAGACAGACGGGTCGCTTTGGCGACTCGGCGAGCCGACAGGCCGTAATCGCCAGTGAACGTTGAGCAGGCCTCGAAAAGTCCAATGTGGTCGCCGACCTTGCAGGTATATGGGGAAGGCCGCCGCCGCTGGGTACAGGGAAACCGTTGGAATAGGCCGTCCCACGAGCGATCAAGACCCAGCGGGCCACCGGGGTATTGACGACGGCATGTCGGTAAACGGAGATCGAACGCAACACGGGAAACCCATGCGGTGAGGGCGCGTGACCCTCAACCGGACGCCCGCGAGGGATAGGCCGGGCCGCTTGAGGTGGCGGAGAGGCCCGTAGTACTGTTGACACCGGGTAACTCCGGTCGAGGGAAGGGGCCTTAGTTCAAGGCCAACGCACGAAGTAACAGACAGCCGGGAGATTGGCATGCGCCTACCACCTCCAGTGAAGGTTGGGAAGTTGCAGACGGCGTTGCACACCAAAGCGAAGAACTCGCCGGACTACCGGTTTTACGCCCTGTACGACAAAGTGTATCGCCGAGACGTCTTGGAGTGGGCCTTTGTCCGCTGCCTGAGAAATGGTGGCGTGCCAGGGGTCGACGGCCAAAGCTTCGACGACATCGAGAAGTTGGGACGCGACCAGTGGCTGGACGAATTGGCGGAAGAACTCCGAAATGGAACGTATCAGCCCCGGCCGGTCCGGCGCGTGTACATCCCCAAAGGGGATGGCAAGCAAAGGCCGCTGGGCATTCCTTGCATCAGGGACCGTGTGGTGCAGACGGCTACGATG
>JBAUOX010000804.1:0-11227 GCA_049579985.1 Isosphaeraceae bacterium
CGGCTGCCGAGGGAAACGACCCGCTGGCCCTCACCTACTGGAGGGAAATGGCCCGGCTGATCAAGCCGGACGACCGGGAGGAAAGGAAATGGCACCTCCTGGCGCTCAAGCGGGCCACCGAGCTGGAAGCGCGGATGCAAGAACGCCGGGCCTTCGTGATCGACCAGATCGCCCGCGCCGACGCGGCGTTGCGGGCAGGGCGGCCCAACGAGTCGGTGGCGATCAGGGCCATGCTGATGGAGAAGTACAGCCAGTACACCGATCTGGCCGACCTGCTCGGACCTCCGCCCCAAACGCCGCAGTCTGGAACTGCTGCGCAGGATGCTGACGTCTCCCCCGCTCCCTCAGGTGAGACTCTGGCCCCGATGCCCCAACCTTCTCCCTGACGCCCCAGAGCACATCCCCAATCACGACAAGATGCCAGCCAGGACCGACAGCGGGTGACCAACAGATCAACGGACAGGGCTTCGCCCTATGCTGAGCTGTTTCGCCCCGTAGGGGCACAACAATCCAGCACGGGGCGGGCCCACACACGATCTCCCCACTGCGTGTGGGCCCGGGAGGCACCCGTCCGTAAGTCTCATTCTTGTCAAGGGATTGTCCAACGTTTTCTCACCGAAATCCGTAGATAACAGGTGATTGCTGGTTGACGGGGGCGTGTCGGATTCGATACCCTTTCTCTCACCTATCGCGTTCGGGGCCGATTCCGTCTGATCGCCTCAAATACTTTTGTCCAGGCCGATTCCGGCCTCGAGGTCACTGATGCCTCAGTCTCGCGTTCGTTTCATTGGAAGCCGTGAACTTCACCGCGATTTGCCGAAAGTGCTCGAGAACCTGGAAAATCCGAATGCACGTTGCGTGTTGACAATCCATAGCAAGCCCAAGGCCGTATTGATCGGCGCCGAAGCCTTTCTCTCGATGCTTCGCGGTCCGAGCCCGGAAGACCGGCTACTGGCACTCCAGCTTGGTGCTCTGGACCAGGGTCTGGAGTCCTCGGCAAGTTCGGACTCTCTCGAGAGCGAGGAGCGCCAGGTGGCACTGATCGGAGTCTGAACGCTCGGCCTGAAGCCTGTAGCTCGGTCGGGACGAAGACCTCGCCCGGCCAGCTTCCCGACTACATCGCCGGCGCGACGCCCAACCCACCCTCCAACCGGGCGCCTTGGTACAAGAACACCGCGCCGACGTATGCGGGGATCTTCCTCTGGTTCATCTTCTGGGATTCGATCGCCGGTAAGGCTCTGATGGCTGGCGGGCTTGGCGCGACTCTGCTGGGAATCCTGCTGGCCGGTTTGATTTGCCACTTCCTCCTTTACCTGGTCCCGGGACTACTGGGCAGGAAAACAGGGCTGCCGCTATACATTGTCGGAACTTTCCACTTTCGGGGCGATGGGTGGTCTCTTCATGCCGGGGCTGCTGATGGGCTTGCTCCAGTTCGGCTGGCTCGGCGTCAACACGTTTGGAGCGGCCGACTATCTTGCGAACAAGGGCTTTCACGTACCCGCGTTATTCTATCCTCTCTGCGTCCTATCGGCCCTGGGTGCGGCGTTCGTTGGGCTCAAGGGAATCCAGTACGTCGCCAAGATCGCCACTTTTTTCCCCGTAATTCCGCTGGCGGTCCTACTGGTCGGCTTGGTGCTCTTCGGTGGCTCAGGCTTTAGGAGGTATCGTGAACGAACCTGGCTACTGACCGATCAGCGTGGCGATCAGGCCGGGAGGTTTCGTGCCCGGGACCACGACTCGGTCGCCGGGGAAGAGCTGGTAATCGGTGAGCGTGTCGCCGCGTTCCTTGATGCCGCACCAGTCGATCTTGAGAATCTGGTCGGGCTCGCCCGGCGGGTGCGGCCGAACCAGGTAGGCCTTCTCGGGGAGGCTGTTTGTCTTCAGCCCGGCCTGGAGGATCGCGTCCAGCACGGTCTCGTTGCCCTTGATCGGGAACCGCCCCTGCGTCGTGACCGCCCCCATCACGTAATAGTACTTGCTCTGAACGTTTGCCAATCGCACCGAGACGCGGTAGGGCTGGTCGATCTTCTGATTCTGCCGCATTGCCGCCGCCGCGAGCTGCTGGGCGATCTTGATCTCGATCTCCTCGAGGGTCAGCCCCACGACGTAAACGTCACCGGCGAACCCCAAGTCGATCACGCCGTCTTGCTGGACCGTGACGGTGCTGAGATTCCAGTCCGGTGGCGCGGGCTTGATCGAGACCTCGAGCTCGTCGGGAGGCTCAGCCACGTAGCGGGGCATCGTAACCTTGTCGAGCTCGCGGGCCTGTTCCGGGTCGATGTATCCCCGATCGGGGACTCGCCGCGCTTGGTGTTTCCGGCCCGTGCCGGCGCAACCCGGAACCAACGTCAAGCAGACCGCCGCGACAACGACGAGAGTGCGCCGGCAAGGGGCTGAGAGCATCCCTGCGATCATGGACCTGGCACCTCGTGACTCGTGTTTGGTCCCGCCTCGGCTCGACCCGACGCAAAGAGATCGTTCCCTGATCGAGACCGATCGGCCGGCACTACTCTACGAAGTCGGCAAACTTCCACATCGGGCTCAAGGAAATCTCGAGATTGACCAAAGTTCGTTGACAGGATACCGTGCCGGCGTTGTGTGGTGTGGCTCGGGCCCGGTTTCCGTTGTGACCGAGAGGATATCCAGAGGCCGTCATGGAAGACATCGAGAAGGTCGTCCACGGTTACATCTTGAACGAGTTCTTGCCAGGAGAGGATCCCCGGGAATTGACCGATCGCACACCTCTGATCACCGGCGGAATCCTCGACTCGATCACGACTCTCAAGCTGGTCGTGTTCCTCGAGGAGCACTTCGGAATCACGGTCGAGGCTCATGAAGCCGGTGTCGAGCATCTGGATTCGATCGGCCAGATCGCCAGGCTGATTGCTGCGAAGAAGCAGGATGCGTGAGTTCCCGCCGTCGGTTCAAAGGCCGCCGGTTGCGCCCGACGACCCGGGCCGGATCTCGAGCAGCACCTGGCCGTTTTGACGGAGAAACTGGACGAGTTCGTGAGTGAGCGTGCCCGACCCGTCCATGCGGGGCACTTTGTTTTGCCCGCCGAGCTTGCCGCGAGATCGCATCCATGAGCTGAACGCGCCCGCCTGTGCCACGACCAATGCCGGCAAAGGCAGCCCCACGCCCTCGGCGCGATGAGCGTGATAGTCGGCATTGCGCCGGGACAGGTCGCCATCGAGCAACCGGCGAAAGCGGTCAGGGTCGTCGGGCGTCTCGAGAAACTCGATCACGTACTGATGATATCCCAGCGCACCCTCGAAGACCGGCCCGACATGCCAGTCCCGCACCGATGCTCTCGAGGCCGACGAGGCCGACGCCATGGCCGCCTCGACCTCTTCGTTGATCAGGTGCTCCCCGAACGCCGACAGCGTGTACCTGGTTCGTCCTGTGAAGCTGAGCATCGGAGGGTCGAGCGACTCGAACCGCACCGTGTCGCCGACGATATGTCCCCACATCCCGGCACAGGTCGACACCACGATCGCGTAGTTGACGCCCCGCTCGAGTGTGCCCAGCCAGTGGCGCGTGGGGTCGGGCGAGTCGAGCTCCGTGACCGGTACGAATTCGTGGAACAGGCCATGATCCAGAAGCAGCCGCAAGAGCTCCGTTTTCGGGTCGCCAAAGGCGATGAAGCCCTCGGAACAGGGGTAGGTTTCCTGCAGGCGGATGTCCGACCGTCCGAGGATCTCCTGGAATGCCTTCTGGTAGGGGTCAAATTTGACACCCCCGTGAACGACCACTTCGAGATCTGGCCAGACCGCGCCGATGGAGCTTTCGCCGGTGAGCTCGAGGACGCGCTGGAAGAGCATGAGCAGCCAGCTCGGCACACCGCTGACCAGCGTGATCCGTTCCCGGATGCTCCGCTCGGCAAGCAGGGTCAGCTTCGTGTCCCAGTTCGATTCGAGGGCCAGCTCGAGCGGAGGAAAAGTGTAAGGGCGAAGCAGCGGCGACAGCTCGAGGGCGGCGATCCCGCTCAGGTCGCCCTGGTGGACGCCGGGTGCGGGTTGTTCGAGCTTGGCCGTGCCGCCCAGGAAGAAGAGCCGGCCCTGAAAGAGACGGGAATCGGGCCGGGCGGCCATATGGTAGGCCACCATCGTCTGGGCAGCCTTGCGATTGGAAACCACCATCTCGGTCGAGACGGGGATGTACTTGGTCGTTCCCTGGGTTGTGCCGCTCGTCAGTGCCAGAAAGGGGATTCGGCCGGGCCAGGTCAGGTTGTCGAAAACCGGGTAGCTGGAGCGGAGGTAATCATTCCAGAGAGTCTCATAGGTGCGCAGCGGAACGGCTTTCTGGTAGTCGGCGACGCTGCGCACTTGATCGAAACCGTGATCCCGACCGAACCGGGTTGCCCTCGCCGCGCGCACCAACCGCAGCAAGCTCTGCTCCTGAACTCGTCGGGGGTCGAGAGAGTCTACCTTCGATGTGCGAAGCCGGGCATGAAGGTGAAACCCGGCGTTCACCAACTGACGCACCGGCAGAGAGCCTGCAAGCATCACCGCAGCGGAGGTGCGGCTCGTGGGTGGGGCCGATGGGTTGGGCTGTGCGGGTGCGGTCGATGCCGTGGACGTCATCGCGGATCAGGCTATCGGTTTCACCCGGCGGCAGAAATAAGCGCCGGCCGGGGGCAGGTTGCGTGGCTCGAAGACGAACTGGACGTCCTCGAAATACTTACGATAAAACCTCAGGTAGACCCAGGGCAACTCGGTGATCTGGTTAAATGCGCCCTCGGGCCGGAGAACCTGGCGCACCACCCGGAAGAGCGCCTGCTGCAAGTCACGGGGAAAGGATGGCACAGGCAAGCCCGAGACGATGTAGTCGGCCTGGCCGATCCCCCTGTCGGCGAGGATCGCGGCCAGGTCGCGGACATCGCCCTCGATAACGTCGAGGCCGGTACGGCCCGCAAATCGCTCATGGAGCAAGCGGCAAAAGTCCGGGTCGCGCTCCAGGACCACAACGCGGCAACCCGGCAGGGCTTTGGCGGCAAGAACGCGGGTGATCGGCCCCGTCCCGGCGCCCAGCTCGACAATCACGCGAGCCGCTGTCCAGTCGATGTTCCGAACTGTCGCACGCGAGAGCCACGGGCTGCTCGGAGCCAGGCTGGCGATGGCAGTTCCCTGGTTGAGGAACTTGCTCAGAAACAGCGTGAAATCACTCATCGTCGCTTTCTACGGGGCCGACATTCCTGCGTGGGACGTGGCATCTTGCTCCGCTCATCGATAAATCGGCCGCGAGTGACTCGCCGCGAACCGGGACTTCGCCTTGGGGCGACTGGCGCTCTCCAGGAAACGCTCCGGATCGAGCGCGGGGGGGACGGTCTTGAGCTTATCTTTGAGATAACGCACCACGAGCTGGTTCACCAGCCGGGCCTTCTCGATCTGCGGCGCGTGGCCGCACTTGGGGATCACGACCTGGCGGACCTTGAGAATCCGGTCGGCAGCCCGGATCGACCCGGGAACATCGGACAGCACCTGATCGGTCGCTCCCCAGATCACCAGCGTCGGGTGCGTTACGTGCGCAAGCAGCTCCGCCACAGAGTGCCCCACGGTTCCCCTCAGCGTTCGCAGCACTCCCTTCTTCCACTTGCGGTCCTGGAACTTGCGTTCGAAGGCCTTGACGAGATCTTCCGTGGCGAAGCGTCCCTTGTGGAAGACCGATTTCACGAGCGTGTCATACTGACTGCGTTTCACGCCTTCCATCGCCGGCAGATTCTCGTCGCCATGAAGCCCCGACGGGCAGATCAGAACCAGCCTGGAGACGCGCTCGGGGTACTTCACCGCGTAAGTCAGAATCACCTGACATCCTAGACTCGATCCCACGAAGTGATAAGGAGGACGCTGAACGAATTGCTCGAGGTAGACCGCCAGTCGATCGGCCAGATAATCGACGGTCACCTCGCCACCGCCGTCAATGTGCTCGTGCAGGGCATCTCCGTCGTAGACGAGGATCTCGGGAATCTTGACGTCGAAATGACGCGAAAAGTGGATTCTGTTGGCGAACCAGCTTTCCGGCTGCTCGGCCAGGCCATTGATCAGCACCAGCGGCATCCGTCGCTTGTACGTGTGCAGCAGCCGCGGCAGGTCGAACCACTTGCGAACGTTGGGAGGCATGATTTGCCGGAACTCCTGGATGACGCAACGAGGCCGGGGAGGAAACGTCGAGCACCGCTGCTCTCTTTGCGAAAGCGGCGCGAGGCCGTCGCAGCATATCAAGCGTACTGAAACTACCACGATCTTCACGCGCGGCCAACAACCTCGTCATCAACTTCATCGCAAATTCACGTGCAACAGCATCATATGCCGTAATAACGGTACGGTCTCGAGAACATGGGGGATGCTTGACGAACGAGCTGTTCTCACTAAAAGATGAGGGGGAGATGACGGGCGCGGGCGCTTGCATCGGCATTGCGAGCTTAACCTGGCCCTGTCGGTTGACGCTCAGCGACTCGCTGACGCTGGGCAGGGGGTGATGTTCATGAGGGTTTTCATCACGGGCGGCTCGGGGTTGATCGGTCGACACCTGGCGCGCGGGCTGCTGGAGGCCGGACATCAGCCAGTGACCCTGTCGCGGCACTCCGATGTGGTCCGGCGCAAACCCGAGTTCCGGCATTATCAGGTCGTCCAGGGCGACCCCACGACCGAAGGCCGCTGGCAAGATGAGATTGACGGTTGCGACGCCGTTGTCAATCTTGCCGGTCATAACCTTTTCGCCGAGCGCTGGAATACCGAGATCAAGCGGAAGATCCGCGATAGCCGGGTTCACGGCACGGATCACGTAGTAGCTGCCATCAGCAGGGCCCGCAAGAAACCCGGTGTCCTGGTGCAAGCCTCGGCGATCGGCTACTACGGCCCGCACGGTGACGAGCAGCTCGATGAGACAAGCCCGTCAGGAGCAGACTTCCTGGCGGTCGTCTGTCGGGAGTGGGAACAGACGGCTGAGCCGGTCACGCAGCAGGGCGTGCGCCTGGCCGTCGTGCGGATCGGCATCGTGCTGGCTCCTGGCGAAGGGGCGCTTGCATTCATGACGCCGATCTTCAAGCTCGGTCCAGGCGCGCCCATCGGCAGTGGCGGAAGTTTCCTCGCCAAGGGGCAGCAATGGATGAGCTGGGTGCACATCGACGACATCGCCGGCATCTTCCAGATGGCTGTCGAGAAAGCCGAGGCGACCGGTCCGATCAACGGCACGGCTCCGAACCCGGTCCGCAATGCCGAGTTCTCCAAGACGCTCTCAAGCGTACTGCGAAAACCCTACAAAACCATCTTCGGCGAAGTCACCGTTACGCCCTGGCGATTTTTTCTGCCCGTCGGTCCTCCCGACTTCGTCATTCAGCTCATGCTCGGTGAAGTCGCGGGGGTGGTTACCACCGGTCAAAAAGTTCTGCCCACCAGGGCCCGGGTACTCGGCTACCATTACAGGTTTCCTGACCTGGTGGCAGCCCTGCGGGACGTCTACACCCCGAAACCGGTGGCTTCCCCGCCCAGTCAGAAGCCTGTCGCGGCCGGCGCTGGATCGCATCACTGAGCGGTCATGCCTGTGGCCTTGTCCTGCGACCTGACTCATTCGTCAGCGTCCACCGTGTTCTTACTTGACCAGATAACCGAGACCGGCCCCGGCACTGAAGACCAGGAGCAGTACGGCGATGAGGCCGAGCAGGAGACCGACGGGTCGGCGTTCGGCCGCGGAGGCGAGGGGTGAGAACCAGGACGGGTAGTGGGGTTTGCCTGCTTCGACGAGCGGTCGCGGGGCAAGGGCGACGGGTGATGCGGGCGGCGTGATAACGATGGAATCGAGTGAGATCGGCGCCTTTGCCGGAGGCGATTCTTCGACCTGGGAAACCGACGACCGAGCCGTTGTCGATCTGGACTTCGGGCGGAGCACACTTTGCAATGCCTCAGCAGCCTCCCGGGCCGAAGCGAATCGATCCTGGGGCTTGGTGGCCGTCAACTTGTCGAGCACGCGGGCCGCGGCGGAGGGAAGATCGGGAATCAGGTCCGTGATTGGCGTGGGCCTGGCGCTGATTCGCCGTCCCAACCGATCAATGGGCGATTCGCCGGGATAAGCGAGTTTCCCGGTCATCAAGTGGAACATCGAACAGCCCAGGCTGAAAAGGTCGGCGCGGCCATCCACCTCGCGGCCAAGCGCTTGCTCGGGCGACATGTAGTCCACCGTGCCCACGGCGATGCCGTCGGCCGTCGCGAAGGTCGCGTTGTTGTCGGCCTCCATCAAGACACCCAGTCCCAGGTCGAGGATCTTGATTTTGCGATCCGCCGTCAGCAGCATGTTCGACGGCTTGATGTCACGGTGCACCATCCCCTGTTCATGGGCATGCGCCAGCCCGAGCGCGGCCTGGGCGGCGTAGTCGAACATCTCCGCGGCAGGGATCGGACCCCTCTTCAGCCGCTCTCCCAGACTTTGACCCGGAACGTACTCCATCACGATGTAGAGAACGCTGTTCATCTGATCGGCATCAAAGGCTCGTACCACGTTGGGATGATCGAGCCGTCCGACCAGCTTCATCTCGCGCTGGAACCGCGCCACGACCTTCTGGTTGGAGGCGATCTCCGGCGCGATGATCTTGAGGGCAACGATGCGATCCATCATCTGGTGGTGGGCCTTATAGACCCTTCCCATCGATCCCGACCCGATTCGATCGAGAATGATGTACCGACCTACCAGGAGGCCGTGCGGTTTGTTGTTCAAGAAACGTCTGGCCTGGTAAACCGTCAGCACTTCGTCCTCGACGAGGCGCTCGGCCAGGGCGATCGGATCGAGCGGGTATGAGCCTCGCAGTACCTTGTCCCGGAGCTCCGCAAGTTGACGGTCGCCAAGAATCCCAGAGCTGCGCAGGACGGGAATCAGATCGGCCGGTAACTTCTCCTTGGACTTCGACCTTTCAAAAGTCGCCATCACAACTCTCCGCAACCGGCTCACACCCACGCGAACCCCGCGCCAGGCCGACCCGAGGCGCTTTAACGGATCTTGCTATGACTCCAACGCCACAATTCAGACAGGGTGACGCTCACGATACCAGATTAGCTCTCTCCCCTCAATTCCGGGGGCTGGGTAAAGGTGAATGAATCCGGAGCAGCGATGACATCGGCACGGGCCGCAACCCTGCGTTCACTCATCGGTGATTGATATAAGATCATGTGAACGTCGGATTTTATTGACATGGGCCCTGTGTGTACCAGAAGGGCCGAGTTCTTGACTCCCTCTTGCGATGCTCGGGTCTTTCGCGAGACGATGGAACGTTGCCCGGCTCTGAGCAGGGCAAACGAGAATCGGGAAAGGAAAAAGCCATGGCGGAGTCGAGCGATCCCCAGCGTATCTTGCGCGAGTTCCAGAAGTGCAACGAGTTCTTCGTCGGCATCGACAGCGACGGTTGCGCCTTCGACACGATGGAGGTAAAGCACAAGGAATGCTTCATCCCGAATATCATCAAGTATTACAACCTGGCCGCGGTCTCGAAGTATGCCCGGGAGGCCGCGGAGTTCATCAACCTGTACTCGCAATGGCGGGGGTTCAATCGTTTCCCCGCCCTGATCATGAGCTTCGACCTGCTGATCGAACGACCTGAAGTGCTGCGCCGGCATCACCCCATCCCGGCACTCACGGGGCTGCGTCGCTGGGTCGAGCGGGAGACCAAGCTTTCCAACCCCACGCTCGAGGCGGAAGTAGAGGCCACGGGCAATGCCGACCTGGTGCAAGCACTCGAATGGAGCGAGGCGGTCAATCGCACGATCGGCGAGGTCGTCCATCACGTGCCGCCGTTCTCCTTCGTCCGGGAGTCTCTCGAAAGCATGCAAGGCAGGGCCGACGTGATGGTTGTCTCGGCCACACCCGGTGCGGCGCTCGATCGTGAATGGCAAGAGCATGGCCTCAAGCCGTTCGTAGGTCTTATCGCCGGCCAAGAACTCGGCAGCAAGAGGGAGCACCTGGCTCTCGGCGCGGTGGGCCGCTACGAACCGCACAAGATCCTGATGGTCGGCGACGCCCCGGGTGACCTTCAGGCCGCCGAATCGAACGAGGTCCTCTTCTACCCGATCGACCCCGGTTTTGAAGACGAGTCGTGGCAGCGCTTCTTCGAGGAAGGCCTGCCGAAATTCCTGTCCGAGAACTACGCCGGCACCTACATGACCACTCAGATCGCCCGATTCAAGCAGTTGCTTCCCGACACACCCCCATGGCACGGACGATGAGTGTCCGGGCCTGGAAGAATCGGCGAATCTGAAAAACGATCTGCAATGATCGAGAAACGACCTACAATTGATGGGAAGGGCCGAGGGACAAGAGCACTGGGTTGCTTCTTGAGGGGCCGGGAATGCCGCGAAACGACCGTCGCAATGCTCATCGGTACGCGCTGGCCAGGGACAAGATCCGCCTTGGCTGGTGGCAAGGTCAGCATTTCCCAACAATCTCCGCGCGGTTGCGGAATCTCAGCGTGTCGGGAGCGCTCGTCCAACTCGAGGAGGGCGGCGTCGGCCCTGCCGGAGTGAAAGCCTGGATCTGCCTGGCCGATCAAAGTGCCACGCACTGGGTTCAAGCCGAAGTCGTTGGAGTTTGCCCGGAGCTACCAGAGACACCGTGTGTGGTGCGGCTCAAGTTCCTAGATGCATTTCCTTATGAGTCCTTCAAGACGGCGGTCTGGGATGATGGGCTCGCGCGAGGGAAACCCGCATGGCCCGGTGCCGACGACACGCCGCCTTTGTACCAAGACGAAAGCTCCGCGAAGGCAACGAATCCCGTCGCAATGACCCAGAGCGAGCGCATCCTCTTCTTGCAACTCGACGCTGAGAACGTTGCGTCAAGCGGTCGCGGGCCCGAAATCATGGCCCTGGCCTCGCCGCATCCTCCGACGCTGCTGGAAGCCTACAGAAGCCAGATGGTTTCTGCCGACAAGGTCGCGTCATTCCCCTGGGTGGTGGTGCTGCTGGTAGGCCTCTCTGTCTCGATGCTGCTGGGAATTCTTGTCACGGGACACTTGGTAAACTTGCAGAGACTCGGAATCATCCTGGGGCTGGCCGAATAACACTGAGCCAGGCGGATTCGGTCTTGTTTAACGGGGGCTCAATACCTGCACAGCCTTCCTATACGAAGGGGCCTTCATTCGAGCTGTTCCCCCAGCTCGCGAAGCCGCGCGGCAAGGCGTTCGGCGCGCTGGCGCTCGGTCTCGGCGCGCTGGCGCTCGGTCTCGGCGCGCTGGCGCTCGGTCTCGGCG